>JBAXBT010000095.1:0-5822 GCA_037141875.1 Candidatus Riflemargulisbacteria bacterium | reverse complement strand
TTGATAACTTCGTAATGTTGTTTAGACAAAATAGTAGTTGGTGCAAGCATTGCTACTTGTTTCTTGCTTACAACTGCCTTAAGTGCTGCTCTTATCGCAACCTCTGTTTTACCAAATCCTACGTCTCCACAAATTAACCTATCCATTGCTTTAGCTGATTCCATATCTTTCCTGATGTCCTCAATAGCCTTCAGTTGATCTCTTGTTTCCCTAAATGGAAATGACTCAGCCAACTGCAGAGTCAGCTCACTATCTTCCTGAAAAGCAAACCCTTCTCGAAGCTTCCTGTTCTTATAAAGATGGAAAAGGTCTCTTGCTACATCTTTGACTACCTTTTTGACTTTCTGCTGAGTCTTCTCCCACTGCTTATCTCTAAGAGAATTAATAATTGGAGATGTTGCTCCTGAGAACTTATATATTCTAGCAAGCTGTTCAATAGGGATAAAAATCTTATCACCTTCTTGATACTCAACTACCGCATATTCTCCCTCAAACTTACCAAAGGTCATCCTTTGTAAGCCTTGGTATATCCCAATTCCATGATTAATATGGACTACCTTATCACCGATATTAAGTTCAAAAAGAATTTCATGCGGTATTACATATTCATGTCTTTTAATACTCTTATCATACGGGGTTATCTCAACCCTATCGTTTTTGGAAAGAGACCGCTGAGTAGTTGGCTCAAAGGTTCTAATGTCGTCTATGACAGTATCAAAAAGCTCTAATCTGACAGGTACATTACTATTTGATGGGAAGATATCAATAATACTTCCTCTGACAGCGTACTCGCCTGGGTTAAGCACCAGCTTTGTCCTAGCATAATGGTTCTTCTCGAGCTCACTAATTGTTTGCTCGATATCAATTATTAACCCAACTTCAAATTTCATAGCTTAACCATTTTATTCTTAATGGATGTGAAAGGCAAACACTCCCTCTGCCCTACGGGCATCTCCCTCTCCAGAGGGAGAAAGACTCCCCCTCCGGCACTTCGTGCCACCTCCCCGAATCGGGGAGGCTTTAGAACATCAATTACTAATTCTATGCCATTGAGTTGCACATATTAGGCTCCCCAATTTGGGGAGCTGTCAGCTTTTGGCTGACTGAGGGGGAATTAACTGTTCTTTTATAGCTTCACAAACACCTTCAAAATTTTCTTTAATATCTAAATTGCTAAACCTGATAACCTTTATCCCATATGCCTCTAATATCTCAGAACGAACAGAATCATAAACCATACCATCTTCAGTATAATGATGACTTCCATCAACCTCGATTGCTAACTTTGCTTTTGCACAATAAAAATCAACAATGTAGTTATCAATAGGTTTTTGTCTTGTGAATTTGTACTCAAAATCTCTGAGAAAGTCGTACCATAACTTCTTTTCTTCTTTGGTCATATTCTTACGTAATGTTTTAACAAAATCCATTATTTTAGGATTAAAGGGAAGCAAACTGTTTTTTTGAACTAGTTTTCTTATCATATTCCCCTCCGTCACTTCGTGACACCTCCCCAAATTGGGGAGGCTTTTAATCTTTTAAAAAATCAGGTAGCGGTTCTTTATTGAAAGCATACATATTCTTCAAAAATTCTTTAGTGGATTCTGACAACTTACTTACTTCTTTATCATTAAATATTTGTTCAAAAAACATTCTCTTGCTTTCATTCCCGAAATCAGAAATATAATTAAACCAAATTAACATAAATGTATCATTTTTTCTTACACCTAGTCTCTCATCATTTAAGCTATTTAAATCCTGCCCTTCTTCATGAAAATAACAATCACTAACAGATAATGGAATAAACTGATTTTCTCTACTGCCATGCATCAAACCAAGCACAGAAACATACTGCATTACTACATTAACATCAAACACAGACATAATTTCCCTATGAAAATTTTCTAAATCTACTCTTCCCTTTAAATACTCTGAGGAATCACATGTTCGCTTTTCAATAAATGGGATGTAATTTTTATATATTTTTTCGATGAAACATTCAAACAAATAACTATATATAACCTCAACATAATTACTAAGTGTTATTCTCATATTGGGTGGCAAATCATTATTCACCTGAATCTTTTGCTCTTTGATATTCTTATATGTAATCACATTTTGAAATACAAACTCGATTACGTTCTGAATGTACACTTGTCTATATTTTTCCTTAATGGTCTCGTCAGTGCTGACATTTTCCAAATGTCCCATTATCTTCGATAAATAATCATACATTTGATAATGAACAGTAATCTTATTATCCATAACCTTTGTTAAAATAATAATGATTAGATTTTTAATCATATAATTATCTCTTAACTTTTCCCATTTTTTTATGTCAGGACTCTCACCATTCTGTTCATATTTATATGATTCTATTTCAGTATCCTTATACCATTTCAACAAACTGAGTAAAATCTCATAATGAAAAAAAGAATTAATGTTCTCTTCACCTTCTTGTCCTTCTTTACCTTTTTTTAAAATATTATTTGTATAAATTTGAATCAAACCAAACGCCTCTGTAAACTTTTGTTGTTTCATAAAAAAATCTATTTGCTGAATAAATAACTTCAATATCTCATAATTAAAAAAATTACCCTCATCTTCCCAAAATGATCCCCAAGCTTCGTTAGTCCAATTTGGTTTAATATTAAATGCCACTTTAATAAAAATATTTTTAAAATATTTTATTCCCTCTTCTATCTTAGGTTTTTGCAAATAATTTAATCCTCTAAATAAACAAACCATATTTATAATCATAAAAATAATTGTTAACAAGAACTCTACAAATAAACATAACCCCTTTGAGTTAACCGAAAGAAGCAAAAGCATTAAAAGATTTATCACAATTAATAATTTTGGCTGAAGAGAAAAAATAAACACTCTAGATTTAAAACTATTAAACTTTTGAAAATTAAATGCTACTGCTATAAATATTGTTAAAAAGCCAATAATAACCGTCTGAAGCATGCTTGCACTCACAAAAGGCACTGCATCCTTCACTGAAGAAGGCATTATTAATAATATATTTTCTGTCATACTTCTATTATACCTTACTTAGACACTTTTCTTTCAAGATTCCCCTCCGGCACTACGTGACACCTCCGCTAAGGAATACTCCCCTCCGTCCTGCACTTATTGTGCAGTCCACCTCCCCACATTGGGGAGGCTTTTCAGATTAGGCTCCCCAATGTGGGGAGCTGTCAGCCTTAGGCTGACTGAGGGGAATTCTTAAACCGACCGAGCAATGTTTGCGTAGCTCCGCTTATTGACAAAGGAGATTAGCGGCTACCCCCGAAGGGTGTGAATATAAAATTGCTGAAATTCTGAAATCATTTTACGAATAATAATCAGAAAATGACTGTTTCTCAATGCTCCCGCAGGCTGAACTATTTGTGCTGAAACTTAAGCAGCTCACAGGGTGATGAAGAATTTCCCAAATTTTAATGAACGAGTTTTGCGAGGTCTTGATTTTTGCGTTACTTTTCATCAAGGAAAAGTAACAAATAGACCTTGAATATGCATTTAGAAATCTCTACAATAAAGAAAAGATAAATTAACGGAGGAACTAAAATGTTAAACCAAAAAATGCAAGATGCTATCAATGACCAAATTAATTTTGAACTATATTCAGCTTACATCTACCTAGCAATGTCTGCTTATTTCGAATCCATCAACCTAAAAGGAATGGCTAACTGGATGAGAGTACAAGTTATGGAAGAACAATCACATGCCAAAAAGTTCTATGACTTTATTGCCAATAGAGGCGGAAGAGTTGTACTTTCTCCAATCGGTGACCCAGGCAAAGAATGGAAGAGCCCTATTGCAGCCTTTGAACATGCACTTGAGCATGAACATAAAGTAACTGCAAGAATTGGTAAACTAATGGAGTTAGCATATGAACAAAAAGACCATGCTAGTGCAAGTCTGCTCCAATGGTATGTTGATGAACAAGTGGAAGAAGAGTCCAATTTAGATAATATTATCCAAAGTCTAAAACTAGCAGGTGATTCAGCTGGACTATTTATGGTTGATAAAGATCTAGCAACTAGAGTATTTATACCTATTATTGGAATAACAATCTAATGGATAAATCTGCACTTTTTAAACTTGGTTACGGAGTATATCTTGTAAGTTCTTCTCTTGAAGAAAAGCTGAACGGTCAGATTGCAACTGTTGTTTCACAAATAACTTCAGAACCAGCCTGTATCGTAACCTGCATTAATAAGCTTAACTTAACTCATGAATACATTCTGAAAAGTGGTAAATTCGGCGTATCTGTTCTTGATCAAGATACTCCGATTGATTTCATTGGCAAATTCGGATTCAAAAGTGGTAGAGATATTAATAAGTTTGAAAATACAAAGTTTGAAATAAGCGAATCAGGAACACCCCTGGTAACAGAAAACACTGTTGCAACGATGGAAGCTAAAGTTATTAACCAGCTAGATGTTGGGACGCACACCATGTTTGTTGGAGAAATCATAGATTGTAAAACTATCTCTGAAGCAATACCAATGACCTATGCCTACTATCATGAAGTTAAAAAAATGAAATCACCTAAAACAGCTCCTACTTACAACGGATAATAACTTTCTCTTTCTTAGTATTCTTAGAAATTATATACATTGAATATCTTTATTATATAAAGATGCAATAACCGCTGATATCCTCCGATATATGTTTTATGTTAAACCATAAAATAATTGCTCTACATATCCACCAAATTAATGACACAATTCCAATAGGCGTAAGCGAACAAAAAACACTTTTGGTCACCTGCAATAATCTAGTGCTTCTATGGCTAGACATTCAAGGCGTAAGTCATATCGTATTAGAAAAATTAGTAAAACATGCCACAAAACATCCTGGATCCAGACTAAAACCCTTTGGAGGAGGACTTAGACTAGACAAACCAGAAGCTCTTCTAGATATCTTGAATTTCAATTATTTAACACCGAAAGCCAAACAAGAACAGGCCTTTCGATTGCTTATAGAAAGTAAAGATTGGAAGATCATGAGGGAATTTGCTATACATAATCTCACCCATCCAGAAACTGGTGTTTTAGAAAACGACCCCTCCAGAGAATTAGGCGAAGAGTTATGTGTTGCACTAGGAATACCCGTCTTACATGGACAACCAACTTCCCCCAATTTATTTGATTTAATCAGAGACTCCCTAGATATCCCCTATTCTGAAACAATCATAGCTCACTCTCCTCATTTTGTTTCTACTTTAGAGCCGACGATACTCAAAGATGACAAAGAAACCGGAGTTGAGCATAAGTCAAAGGTGAATTACCTACATAAAGGACAAGTGGTAGAGCCTAAACTCATATCTCAAATAATAACTGAAGCTAACCGACCGTTAGAACAATTAATAGCCACTTCCCTGCAAAACGGCAGAAAAAAACTATCTACTCTAACTCTTGTACCTATTGATGATTTCATAAGAGCTTATCTAGAACAAACTGGCCCTAAAAAAGTAAAGATTAATGGAACCACTTGTTCATCTAATACGTCACAGCTGTTAGAGCTTCTGAATAACTAAAAAACGAAGTCACCTAAAACAGCAACGACTTATAACGGATAGCAACAATTAAATATGTGTGTATACCTAAACATGGTTACCCAGAAATTAAGGTAAAGAAACTCATAAGTATGGGAAAAGAATATTTTCAGAAGATAAAAGGAATAAAACAAAAACTCGATAAAAAGAAGTAAAAGGGGCATTCTCTAATTAATTAGAAAGGAGAACGCCTTGATACAATATTATACGCTCATGGTTGGGAGCAAAATGGCAGGGAAATTTAATCTTAGAT
>JBAXBT010000094.1:0-5853 GCA_037141875.1 Candidatus Riflemargulisbacteria bacterium | reverse complement strand
TCGCTCAGCCATTTAATGGGGGATATCATTTTAATGTAGGGATGGGTACAAATTTTTATACGAATAGCATAATGAAAGCTTATGATTCAGAGGCTGCGTCTCCTGCGGAGTACCGTATAAAATACAAGGATGCAATCGGCTATCACTTTTTAGTAGAGGCGTGGTCAAATATGCCAAAGGTGTGGGTTTTTGATGACATGAACTTTGTAATGAGCTTAAGGTGGAATTTTGGTGCCAGTTTCGCAGCTGAAACAACTCCTTTTTATGCAGATTGGAACAATATTGGATTAAATGGTTTTATGTTTAATACCGCTATTGCTTTTTTGTGGTAAGGTTTTTATAGACAATTTAAGCCTTTAGTTGTTTTACTGGTTCTTGTCGTTGGTTGCTTTAACCATTATAATAATTCCGAGCCTAAATTGGGGTTTCATATTTATGAATAGTATGAAATTTAAGCTAAAAAGGATTTATATGTTAAAAAAAGTATTTGCAGTAGTTATGATGATGGTTCTTTTTTCTCAAATTATTTTTGCTGAAAGTCAAACTAGTACGTTGTCTTTTACTCAGTTATTAAAGATTGCTTCTCAGAATAATCTCTCAATTCAGATGGCACAGCAGAAAGTCAAAGTTGCTGAAGCTCAGCTTTCTCAAGCGTGGTCAGCTGTTTTCCCAAAGGTTACACTTGAGGCTGGGGCGAATAGACTAGATAGCCCTCAGACTAGACTAGCTAATATAGGAATGGCGGATTATTATTCTGCCAAAGCAGGAGTTAATCAGTTACTTTTTAATGGTAGCGTTGGTCCAGCGATAGTCGCTTCGGATTATCTGTTAAAAGGTGCAAATGCTGAGCTTCAGACAAGTAAGGAAGATGTATTTTTTAATGTTATTAAGATTTATTTAACACTTATTCAGTTAAAGGAACAAAAGCAGGTATTGCAAGATTCACTGGATTCATTAAACAAGCTTCTAAATAAGGTACAGCAAATGCAGATTAGTGGATTGGTTACCAAAACGGATGTACTACGTACTAAGTCAGGAATAAGCGCAATGAAGGTTGGGATGATTAATTTACAAAATACAATTGATGTTCTGCGTTCCAATTTGAATATGCTTGTGAATAGTGATGTTAGTCGTTTAGTAACTGAGGAAGCTGATATTGATAAACTATATAATACAGTAACTTATAATCCTGTTCTGAAGTGTAGCGATATTCTTGAAAACAGAGGTGATTATCGTCAGTTAGACAATACTGCTAGTTTGCTTAAAACAGCAGTTGATATTAATTCTGGGGCTTGGTTTCCAACGTTAGTTTTTGTAGCTAACTCTGGTTATTCAGGAAGGAATAATGGGTTCAATTTTTCTGATAATGATCGAGAGTGGATGTATGGAATAAATGGTAGTTGGTCTTTTTTTGATTTTGGTCAAACTGGAGCCAAAATAGACGAAGCCAAGGCTAATTATAAAAGGATGGAGCAACAGTTGGCACAGGTGAAATTAGCAATAGATACAGAGTTATTTAATATTTCCTTAAATATTTCTGCAAACAAAGAAAAAGTTAATTCTTTGCAAGAAGAAGAACAAGTTGATATTGAAACATACAATCTAGTGAATGCTAGATATACTGTCGGTGAGGTTACCCATTTAGAGCTGATAGATGCACAGAATACTTTGGCAGATGCTCGAAGTAGATTAGTTAGTGCAAGGATAGATGTAGTGCTAGAACTGCTGAAATGGTTAAGGGCTACAGGTAAGCTTAACGAGTTCATAAATAAAGGAGTTTAGTCATGAAAAAAGAACAGAACTTATGGAAGAAGATTATCTGGGTTGGAGTTGTTATTGTCTTAGTGGTTTTGGTTGCACGTTGTAATCGTATGCAGCCAACTGAGCCAAATAAGACAGTTGATAAAGTTCGTAAGTCTTTTCAAAAGATGGGTGTGAAGGAAGCAGTTACGCCAGTTAAAGTGATTGTTCTTAAACCAGTTACTTTTGTTTCTAAAGTTAAGACAGTTAGTACCACCAAGGCCAAACGTGACTATATTCTTAGTTCTAAAATTGCAGGAGAGATTACTTTTTTAAACGCTGAAATAGGAAATCATGTTGCTGAAGGAGAGATATTGGGGAGGATAGACCCAGAGGTAGCGCAGGCCAATCTTCATCAGGCGCAAGCTAACTATGATTTGGCCAATAATAGTTATATTCGTCAGAAACAGCTAGCAGAGAAGGGGCTTATATCTCAGCAACAACTTGATACTTCAGAGGCACAGTTCCGTATTGCAGAGGCCACTCTTGAAATGGCGAGAATCAATCTGCATAATTCTAATATTATTAGTCCAATCAACGGTATAGTGGCTGAGAAATTTGTTGCTTTGCACGAATATACTACTGTTGGAAAAGATTTTGTTAGAATAATAGATTCAAGCAGAATCGAAGTAGAGATTGGCGTGAGCGATAAGGATATTGTCAGAATTCAGCCGAACAATAGAGCCTATTTGTCTTTTTCTTCTTATCCAAACAAAAAGTTTGAGGGCGTAGTTGCGAATGTTGGTACACAGGCAAAGCAGGACGTTAAGACATTTCCAGTGAGGCTTATTTTTAATAATCAAGATGGGTTGATAAAAGGTGGGATGATTGCCGAAGTTACTGTATTGCTTAATGTTTATCAGAACGTTATTGTTATTCCTTTTTATTTGTTACAACAGACCGAGAATGGTGGTTATTACGTGTTTGTTGAAAAGAATGGGCAGGCTATTCGATGCGATATTACCATTGCTGAGATTCAAGATGACCAGGTAAGGGTTATTTCTGGCTTATCTTCCGAGGATAAGCTAATTACCGATGGGTATAAATACGTTACTGATAAATCGCCAGTTCAAGTTAATTAAAGGGAGATATTAAATGTTAAAGATTTTGAAAGCAGCTTTAAAAAATTATCTAACAGTTTTTTTAATTATTGCTTTGATTATTATTTTTGGTGCGAAGTCATACAAGGCTATGCCTATCGAGGTTTTCCCTGACATTAAAGTTCCTTATATTTTTGTTAATACTTTTTATTTGGGAGTTGCCCCAAAAGATATTGAGACTTTAGTTACCAATCCGATTGAAAAAAAACTTAAAAACATCAAAGGTCTGGAAAAGATTCGTTCAATTTCTCGAGAGAGTTTGTCTAGCATATTTATAGAATTTTCTCCAAATGTGGACATAGACCAAGCGCTTCAGAAAGTTAAAGATAAAGTTGACACCGCTAAACCAGACTTGCCCAAAGATATTGAGGAGCCAGTTGTAAATGAGTTTAGTTTCGAGAATTTCCCTTTCATTTATATAAATGTTTTCGGTCCTTTAGACTTAGTAAGACTAAAGAATGTTGCAGATAAGCTAAAGGATGAATTAGAGAAAGTGGATGGAGTTCTAGAAGTTAGTGTTATTGGTGGACAAGACAGAGAGATACAGATAGTTTTGAACCCAGCCAAAATGCAAGAAAAGGGATTGTCATATAATGATATCGCAAAAGCAATCCAAGCGGAAAACATCAACATCCCAGGCGGAAGCATTGATATCGGGAAGGCACGTTATTCAGTGCGCATTCCAGGAGAATTTACCAAAGTAGATGATTTGCAGGGAATAATTATCAAAACATTTCAGGGCAGTCCTGTATATTTACAAGATGTTGCTGAGATTAAAGATACTTTTAAGGATCAGAGTAGTTATTCACGGTTTAACACCAAGTCTAACATTTCTATTTCTTTAACTAAGCGAAGTGGCGCTAATTTGTTAAAAGTAAGCGAAGGAGTCAAGAAGTCAGCTAACGATTTTATTAAAAAACAAAACACTCCAGGTCTTAAAGCAAGCTTTCTGAATGACCAATCAATAGAGATTCGTAACATGGTAGCTGAGATGGAAAACCATGCTGTTACAGGGTTCATTTTAGTTATTCTAGTTTTATTTCTATTTCTCGGTTTCCGAAATGCATTTTTGGTATCACTAGCAATACCTTTCTCAATGTTGATTTCCTTTATCGTGCTCAATTCTATGGGGTATACGCTTAATATGATTGTTTTGTTCTCACTTATTCTGGTGTTAGGACTTTTGGCCGATGATGCAATTGTGGTTATAGAGAATATTTACCGGTATCTTGAGGAGGGAAAACCACTCAAGACAGCCGCTTATGAGGCTACAAATGAAGTTGCTATTCCGGTTATTACGTCTACCTTAACTACCTTAGCAGCATTTATCCCTCTATTGGCTTGGCAAGGTATGATGGGTGAGTTTATGAGGTATTTGCCAGTGACAGTTATTGTAACTATGACGTCGTCATTGTTTGTTGCTTTTTTTATTAATCCTGTTTTAGGCTCTAAAATTATGAGGTTGTCGACTCAGAGAACTGCGCAAACAAGATTTTCTTTAATGCTAAATAAGCTTGGAGAAGGGCTGATGGTTAATTATGAGAAAATATTGCGTTTTGCACTAAACCACAGCGCAAGAGCCATAAGTTTAACTTTAGGATTTATGTTTATCAGTCTTGTATTGTTCGGTATTTTTACTGGAATAAGAGGAGTTACTTTCTTCCCCGACCAGACACCAACATCTGCTTATGTTAATGTAACTTTGCCTGGGTCATCTGTTTTGGCTGACACTGATGGGATATCAGCCCAGATTTCTAAATATTTTGCTAAGTATCCTGATATTAAAGAATATTCTGAGAATATTGGAGGTCAGTCAGGCGGTTTTTCATCAGGACAAACCAACCCGAATAAAGCACAGATAGCTATTGAGTTCAACCGCAGACACATTGATGTTCTGCCTAAACATTTTGATCCACGTAAGACTATTGAGTCTTTGCGTAAGGATATTTCTAGCATACCAGGGGCAGTAATTGAGGTCACTAAACCACAGGAAGGTCCACCAAGAGGAGCTCCAGTGTCGATTCGTTTAGCAGGAGAAGATTTTGATAAATTAAGAAATGTATCTAAGCAAATTCAAGAAATAATGAATTCCGTCAAAGGGTTGGTTAATGTTAAAGATGATTACGACGAAGGACAGCCTGAAATTGTGTTGTATTTGGATAGAGGGAAAATGTCTATGCTTGGACTAAGTACAGCAGCTGTTGCGTCTACTGTTCGGGCAGCAATATATGGCTCGAAGGTTTCAACTTATAGGGATAAACTGGATGGTGAGGAGTATGATATTACAGTTAGATTCCCTCAAATAGACAGGCAGGATATTCAGGACATTCAGAATATTAATGTTACAAACTATCAAGGTAATAATATACCTCTCAGTGTATTCTCTACCATGGAGTTTGCGCAAGGCATAGGATATATACAGCATCGTGAGTTTGAACGAGTTATAGAGGTGTCAGGCGAAAATGCTAAAGGTAAAAACGCTCAAGCACTTCGCAAACAAGTACAAGTTTTATTAGATAAGCAACTTCCAAAGGATGATAGTTATACGATTTCTTTTACTGGTGAACAAGAAGAACAAAACAAGGCCTCTGGTTTTCTTTCTAATGCATTTTTGATAACTGTTTTCTTGATCTTTTTAATTCTAGTTGCACAGTTTCATTCTTTTATGGTGCCATTTATTATTTTAGGAACTATCGTCCTGTCGCTAGTCGGTATTTTTTGGGGCTTAATGCTTACTTGGACTCCTTTTTGTGTCATTATGACTGGAGTAGGTGTCATAAGTTTGGCAGGGATTGTGGTAAAGAACGGCATTTTGCTTTTAGATTTTACGGTTCGTTCACTAGATACTGGGATGTCGAGAGTTGAGGCTTTGGTACATGCAGGAAAGGTCCGCGTACGACCAGTATTGTTGACTGCAGCTACAGCTATTTTGGGACTATTGCCGATGTCTACA
>JBAXBT010000093.1:0-5905 GCA_037141875.1 Candidatus Riflemargulisbacteria bacterium | reverse complement strand
ATTAACTTCTCTATCAGTAGGTTGTCATTCATTTACAGACTTCCAATCATCTGCAGTAGTTGGGTCGATATCTTTTTCTTGAACAAGTACTCCGCCATCTACTTTACGAACATCAAACTCTCCAATATCCTCATAAAAATCTTTCTTGGCTAGTAATCGAAGGTTCTTCTTTTCACTAAATATCTTCACTGCTTCTTCTGAAAAAGAAGGAGCAATAATAACTTCCACAAAAATCTTAGCTATTTCTGTCGCTGTTTCTTCATCACATTCTCTGTTCATAGCAACAATGCCACCATAAGCTGAAACAGGGTCAGCAGCATAGGCTTTATTGTATGCCTCCACGATATCTTCAGCGACTGCAGCACCACATGGATTTGTATGTTTAACAATAACCGCACACGGCTCCATAAAACGTTTACACATCCCATAAGCAGCACTCGTGTCTAAATAGTTATTAAAACTCATCTCTTTGCCCTGCAATTGTTCTATGTTGAGAAGCCCTGACGGAGCGCCCAGCTGATAAAGAGCTGCCTGCTGATGTGAGTTCTCTCCATAACGTAATACCTGACTTCTAGTAAGTCCAAGCGACATCTCTTCCAAAAACAATTCATCCTTGGCAAAAATTGGAGCAAAATAAGTAGAAATTACAGAATCATACCTTGCAGTGTGCGAAAATGCTTCTAATGCTAATCTTTGTCTTAACTTAACAGAAACCTTACCAGTCGCACGCAATTCAGCAAGCACCTCAGGATATCTCTCAGGATTAACTAACACTATAACGTCCATGAAATTCTTAGCTGCTGACCTAATCATTGTCGGACCACCAATATCTATCATCTCGATTATCTCTTCTAAGCTAACGCCTGGTTTAGCAATAGTCTCTTCAAATGGATAAAGATTTACAACAACAATATCAATAAGAGGAATGTTTAATTCCTTTACTGTGTCCATATGCTCTTTATTGTCACGCTTAGCGAGTATACCACCATGAATATTTGGATTAAGAGTTTTAACTCTGCCATCCATAATCTCTGGGTAATGAGTGAGTTCAGTTACAGACTCGACTTTAACTCCTACTTCATTAAGCCTTTTTAAAGTTCCACCTGTTGAAAATATCTCAACACCTAACTCTGCTAATCCCTTTGCGAAATCCTCTATACCATCTTTTTTAAATACACTTATTAATGCTTTCATTTTTATTTTCGCTCCCTTCACTAACGTCTCAGCTTCCAGACACACCCTCTGTCATAAACCATTCACGAAGCTCATGTTTATGACATCTCCCTCTCAAGAGGGAGAAAAAATACGCACAGCCCCCCTCTTGAGAGGGGGTTAGGGGGTGTGTTCCCCAGCAACTATCTTAATCGCTTCTGTATAAATAATATGTTCTTTCTCTAATATCCTATCAGATAAACTGTCTTCATCATCATCAGGTAAAACAGGAACAGTTTCTTGAATAATTATAGGACCAGAATCTAATTCTTGTGTAACAAAATGTACGGTACAACCTGCAACTTTTACTCCAGCATCTAAGGCTTGTTGTTGCGGATGAAGACCCTTAAAGTCTGGCAGTAAGGATGGATGAATGTTTAGTATTTTATTAGGAAAAGCATTAATGAATACTGGAGTTAATATCTTCATATACCCAGCAAGTATTACTAACTCTACCCCATTGGACATTAAAGTCTTTACCAGTTCTGCATCATATTCTTCTTTAGTTGGAAAACTTTTTGGATCAATAAATATAGAAACAAGCCCAACTTCTTTTGCTATTTCTAGCATCTTAGATTTCTTATTAGAAATAACAACAACAGCTTCTGCGTTCAGCTTTTTGTTTAATATATTTTTATAAATAGCCTGAAAGTTAGAGCCTCTGCCTGATCCTAAAAAACCGAGTTTTATCAACCTTCAATTATCCCCTCAAGGATTACCTTCTTAAATCCTTTAGCAATGTTTCCGATAATTGTAATTGCTGGGTCTTCCTCTGTAATTTTGTCTGCTGTTTCTTGGTCTGTAACCATTACCATACCCACACTCATATTAAAGGTTTTATACATCTCATGGTCTGAAATATTACCTACTCGCTGGATTGCTTCAAAAATTGGAAGCTTTTCCCAACTTGTAGTATCTATTACTGCATCTAATTCTGAAGAAAGGACTCGTTCTACATTCTCTCTTAGACCGCCACCAGTAATGTTGGCAATAGCATGAATATCATATTTCGAACAAAGCAATAATACTTTCTGAACATAAATTATTGTTGGAATTAATGCTTCTTCTGTTAATAATTGTCTTGCTTCACCTTGCAGCCTGTCTATTACTTTTCTAGCAAGCGTATATCCATTACTATGTAGACCTGAAGATGCAAGTCTGAGTATAACATCTCCTGCTTTAACTTTCTCTCCAGTAATTATTTTCTTTTTATCAACTATTCCTACAGCAAAACCAGCTAAGTCATAGTCACCTTTTTTGTAAACATCTCTCATCTCAGCGGTTTCGCCACCTATTAATGCACATCTGGATTTCTTACAGCCTTCAACAACACCATCTACAATTAATGCTACTTTATCAGGGTCTAACTGGTGGATACCAATGTAATCTAAAAAGAATAAAGGCTTTGCGCCTAAACAAATAATATCGTTTACGCACATAGCAACTAAATCTATACCAATGGTATCGTGCTTATCTTGCTCTATTGCTAATAATAATTTGGTACCTACGCCATCTGTGCCTGACACAAGAACTGGCTCTGTATACTCAGAAATATCAGGACAAAACAAACCACCAAAACTACCAAAGTTATCTAACACTTGTGAGTTAAAAGTACTCTTTACTTTAGGGGTAAACTTCTTAACAGAAGCGTATCCAGCTTCGATATCAACTCCAGCATCTTTGTATGATAGTGATTCGCTCATAGGTTTTCTCCGTTCTTAATTCTATAAAAGATATTTTGCAGTGATTAGTATAACATACCTGAAGGTTTTTCAAAAAAGGGATTTCTTGACTTTCTTAACTTACAGAAGCAACATCTTTAGCTATCTGATCTTTTAGCTCTTCAAAGGAAGCGAACTTTTGAGATGGACGCAAAAACTTAGAAAAAGATAACTTAACTTTCTGTCCGTAAAGGTCTCCAGAAAAATCAATCAAAAACGCTTCTAACTCCAAACGACCTTCTCTGTCGAGTAAACTTATTGCTACTTTATATTCTCTATTGTCGCTTAAAAGAACCTTCCCTGCATAAACACCAGGCATTGGTAATTGCTTCTTATCGTCAATAACAAGGTTAATCGTAGGAAAACCTAATGTCTTACCAACTCCCTTACCTTTTACCACTTCTGAAATACAAAAAAACTCATACCCAAGCATACTATTAGCTTTGTTTAACCTACCAGAAATAAGATGCTCTCTTACTGTTGTGCTCTTGGCTATCTCACCATCAACTAAAACAGGAGGAATGACAATAAGTTCAACATCTAGTTTTCTTTTATAAATATATTGTTCTATCTCTAAAACTCCTCCCTCAAGTCTTCTGCCAAAACGAAAGTCCCACCCAACTATAATCTTCTTTGGAGCAAAGGTTTCCTCAATAAATTGCATAAAATAATCAGCAGATTGGGAAGCAAACCTTTTATCAAATTCCACAAATAGAAAATCATTAAATAAACTCTTCTTTTCTTCTAATACTGTAAGACATTTTATGTCCTTGGAAAATAATGCCTTTGGTAAAGGCCAAAAAGCCAGAGCATAATCAGCCTTCTTTAGAAGTTCTATATGCCCTAAATGACAGCCATCAAATGCACCTATTGCAATTGCCTTACCTTTGATTGTTGTGAAATCTATATCCGGATTATACTTACTTAAAAGCCTACTGTACTTGTCATTCACTTTTCGTATCCTCATAAAAAGAAGTTAATTCTTTGGAATCTTTAAGCAAAAAATCCCCCACCGCTGTTCTAACTAATTGACTACAAACGCCTACAGTTCCTAAGGCAACACCTAAATCATAGGCCAAAGACCTAACATAAGTACCTTTAGATACTTTAGATCTAAAACAGGCTTGCGGATATTCGGCCTCTGTAAAACTTAGCAATTCAAAGGAATAAATCTTTACTCTTCTTGAATCGATAACTACCTCTATTCCTTCTCTAGCATACTCATATAACTTCTTGCCATCTTTTTTAATTGCAGAATATTTAGGAGGAAATTGGTCTATCTCTCCCAGAAATTGTTGCATAGCTTCCTCAATCTTTTCTTGGGTTAGTCCAACAGGAGGTAAATTGGTTACAACTGCTCCATCTAAATCGTGGCTCTCTGTCTCTATCCCAAAAGTTACCTCAAATTCATATTCTTTATCTGTTCCAGTAAGCTCTGTTAATTGCGTTGTAAACTTTTTTCCAACTGCAACAACTAAAACACCGGTTGCTAATGGATCTAACGTTCCTGCATGACCTATCTTCTTTTCACCTGACAAATGTTTGAACTTATTAACAACATCAAAGGATGTCCACCCCTGTGGTTTATTTATATTATAAAACCCATGAGGAAAAGTAGTTTTGTTTTCCATTAAAAATTCTCTGCGTATTCTTTAACAGTTTTTCTAATCTCTACTATCTGTATATTAATATCAGTTAATGGCAAAGTTGCTCCAGAAGCACCAGGATGTCCACCACCTCCGAATTTTCCAGCAAGTTCTCTGACACTTAGGGTTTTGTCCTTTGAACGAAAGCTGATTTTAACCTTATCTTCTACTCTTCTAACTAAAACAGCAACTTTCACGCCTTTAATTGCTCTTATCTGATCAATTAACCCTTCAGTTAACCCTGCGTTATCGTCTATATAAGAAAACGCAACTCCTTTACCGAAAAACTCTACATTTCGAATAGCTTCTGCAAGTAACTGTAGTTTATTTAATGAAACTTCCTCATATAAACCTTGAACTATTTTAAAATAAGTTTCCATTCCACAAATAGCAACTATCTCAGAAATAATAAGAAATAAAGCTGGATGCGTATTCACAAACTGAAATCTTCCAGTATCAGCTAATATTGCAGTCAAAGTAGCCCTAGCAGTAATAGCATCAGGCCTCCAACCAATTTTTCCAAATAACATATAAAGAACCTCTCCTGTTGCTGAGGCTTCTCTAACTATATTTAAACTTCCAAAAGAATTATTGTCACCATGATGATCTATGTTTATTATTTTATTAAAATACTGAAAATAACTCTTTAATGGACCAACTCTATCTGGATTGCTACTATCAAGAACAATTAGTAAATCTGCACCCAACTTACTTAACTGATCAGAATTAATTCTGTTATCCTCGAATCCAGGCAATAACTCATTCCATAATTCTTCATCAAGATTACTAAAACAAAACCGATATTCTTTGCCAATAGAATTCAAATATCCGCAAAATGCGTATAAAGAACCAACAGCATCACCATCAGGAAAATCATGCGTTAAAAGTAAGATCTTAGAAGACTGAGAAATAACTTCGTTAAGTTCATCTATCTCTTTTCTAGTGATCATTAAAAATTCTCCTCTGGTTTCTCCTCGGGGACATCTAATGCATTAATTTTTTCAATTAATGTTGTACCATTTTTTACGGATTCATCTATCAGAAAAGTTAATTCAGGAACCTTTCTTAACTTCAAAAGTTTTGCTAATCTACCTCTAATAAAGCCTTTTGCATTATTTATTTTCTCGAAATCTTTATTGGGATGCTTGGAGAAAAAACTGATATATATTTTGGCATAATAACTGTCTCTAGAAAGCTCCACATAAGGGATACTAAATAACTGAACACTATCTTTGAGTTCTCTACTGATTACATCTGAAACGATTCTCTTGATCTCTTCAGCTACACGAACGTGTCTTTCAACCATAATGCTATAGAGGTTTTACC
>JBAXBT010000092.1:0-5939 GCA_037141875.1 Candidatus Riflemargulisbacteria bacterium | reverse complement strand
AAAGAGAATATTATTGCTGTTTATGATATTTTAATGAAGGTGAAACCAGCTTCTGCAAAAGGAGTTTATTTGAAAGGAACATATCTAGCTGCGACAATGAGTCCAGGTATAGATATTGATTCTTCGACGATAGCATAGTTTTTAGCCGAAGACAGTAGGGGCGTAATGCTTAAAATAACCCTACCGAGGATAAAAAGTACTTTAAATGAAACTTAAAGTGTCTCTTTGTTCTACGGTTTAGGAGAAGAGGAGGAGATAGATAGTGGTAAACCAAAAGAATAAGGATGCTTTACAAGGTATCAAACAAACATTCTCAGAAAATCAATATGTATATATGGTGGACTATAAGGGTCTTACTGTAAGTAAGATTTCAGAACTTCGTAATCAACTTAGAGCAAGTAACTCTGAGCTGAAAGTATTAAAGAATACTTTGGTTTTGATAGTTCTACAAGAAATGTACCCTGAGGTATACGGTCAACTTAAAGATGTTTTAAAAGGGCCAACAGCAATTATTTTTTCTAAAAAAGAACCTGTGGCACCAGCTAAGGTACTTGTTGATTTTGCTAAAAAGAATGAAAGTGTGACGCTTAAGGGCGGTATCCTAGAATCAAAGATTATTAATGGTAACGAAATGAAAGCTCTATCAGCATTACCATCTAAAGAGGTTCTTATTGCTAAGTTACTCATGTTGTTCAACAGTCCAATAACTGGATTTGTTGGTGCATTACAAGGTAATTTTAGAAACATAGTTTATGTTTTGGATGCAATTAAGGATAAAAAGTCAGCTTAGAATTTAAAATAAAAAGGAGGTGAGTATAGAGATGGAAATAGTATTAAGTAAAGAAGCACAAACAGTATTAGATACTGTAGAAAAGATGTCTGTTCTAGAGCTTTCTCAGTTAGTGAAAGCGTTAGAAGAGAAGTTCGGTGTAACTGCTGCTGCTCCTGTAGCCGTAGCTGCTCCGGCAGCTGCTGGTGGAGATGCTGTTGCACAAGAAGCAGTAAGTGATGAGGTCTCTGTCGTTCTAGTATCTGCTGGCGATAAGAAGATCGCTGTACTTAAAGTAGTAAGAGAAATTACTGGTCTTGGATTAAAAGAAGCTAAGGATGTTGTAGATAATTGTCCAAAGCCAATTAAAGAAGGCGTTACAAAGGCTGAAGCTCAAGAGCTAAAAGCTAAACTTGAAGCTGAAGGCGGAAAAGTAGAAATAAAGTAACGAGATAATGTATTTGATATAAGTTGAGGAGAAAGTAATCTTTCTCCTCAATAAATTTTATATAAGAGGTGATTTATTAGTGGCGACGAAAACCATTGCTCCAAGAGAAAATTTATATAATTCAAAAGTTAAAGATAAAATAGATGTCCCCAATCTTATAAGTTTGCAAATTGATTCATTTGAAGACTTTGTAAAAAATGGTATTAAGGAAGAATTAGAAGCTATTTCTCCTATTAAAGGATTTGGTAATAGATTAGAACTTGAGTTTCTAGATCAATATAAATTAGATGAGCCAGATTTTGATGTAGAAGAATGTAAAGATAGAGAATTAACTTATTCTGCTCCGCTAAGGTGCAAAGTAAGGTTACTTGATAAAGAGACAGGAGAAGTAAAAGAGCAAGAAGTCTATATGGGAAATATTCCTATAATGACAAAAAAAGGGACTTTTTTAATTAATGGAGCTGAAAGAGTCATCGTTAGCCAATTTGTTCGTTCTCCGGGTGTATATTTTAAAGAAAAGAAAGATAAACAAGGTTTTATAACGTTCCACGCTACTGTTATTCCTAATAGGGGTGCGTGGTTGGAAGTTGAAACTGATAAGCAAGGTAATTTTTATGTACATATTAATAAGGTAAGAAAGTTACCTTTAAATGTATTTCTTGGTGCATTAGGCATTGAAGAAAAAGAAATGATTAAAAATATTGCAGAAAAAGATCTTATTAAACAAACCATTGAAAAAAGTGGAATTCATGGTTTAGAAGATTCCCTAAGGGAAGTATATTATAGACTTAAACCAGGAGATCCTTTTAATAAGGACGCTGCTCATAACTTGATGAAAGGATTATTTTTTAATGGCAAAACTTTTGATTTAGGTAAAGTTGGTCGTTATAAGATGAACAATAGATTAAGTTTAAAGGTAGATGAGAACCAAGTTCTTTTAACTCACGATGATATTTTCGCAGTAGTTAATGAGATTGGTAAGCTGATGACTGGAGAAGGATTAACAGATGATATTGATCACTTAGGCAACAGACGTGTTCGTTGTGCTGGTGAATTAATGCAGAAACAGTTAAGAGTTGGTTTAGCTAGACTAGAAAGACTTATTAACGAGCAGATGACTGTTAATGAGCCTGATCAGATTGTCCCACAGAAGCTTATCAACATTAGACCATTAATGGCAGTAATGAGAGAGTTTTTCGGAACATCACAACTTTCACAGTTTATGGATCAAACTAATCCTTTAGCTGAGTTAACACACAGAAGAAGATTATCTGCTTTAGGCCCAGGAGGGTTGACTAAAGAAAGAGCTGGATTTGAAGTAAGAGACATTCATCCTTCTCATTATGGAAGAATATGCGTGGTTGAAACTCCAGAAGGACAGAATGCTGGGCTTATTGGACCACTAGCTTTATTTGCTAAGACAAATAAGTTTGGTTTTATTGAAACGCCATACTTAAAAGTAAATAATGGAAAACTTTCTAAAGAAGTAGTTTATTTAACAGCTGATATCGAAGATTATTTTAGGATTGCTCCTTATGATGTTAAGTCTAATGACGGAGTTATTGTAGAAGATAGAGTACCTGTTAGATACAGAAAAGAGTTCGTGTATGCAAAGAAGGATGAAGTTAATTACATTGGGATATCTCCAAGACAAATGTTTGGTATTTCAACATCATTAATTCCATTTCTTGAGCATAATGATGCAAACAGAGCATTGATGGGTTCCAACATGCAACGTCAAGCAACACCTCTTATTAAGCCTGAGAGAGCTTATGTAGGAACAGGTTTGGAAATAGATATTGCAAAATATGCTGGTTCTCTTTGTTTGTCTGAGGGCGACGGAGAAGTAGTTTATGTTGATGCTAATAAAATTGTTATCAAAGAAAAGGGCAATGTTGAAAAAGCATATCCATTACTTAAGTTTCAGAAGAGTAACCAAAATACTTGGGTAAATCAAAAACCTATTGTTTCTTTGGGACAAAAAGTTAAAGATGGCGATGTCATTGCTGATGGAGCATCTACTAAAGACGGAGAGTTAGCTTTAGGAAGAAATTTACTAATAGCGTTTATGTCTTGGGAAGGACTTAACTTTGAAGACTCTATTGTAATAAGTGAAAAGCTTGTTAAAGATGATTTATTTACTACTGTACACATTAGTAAGTTTGAAGTTGAAGTAAGAACAACTAAGCTTGGTAATGAAGAACTTACAAGAGAAGTAGCGAACGTTTCTGAAGATTTATTAGGTCAATTAAATGAAGACGGTATTATTAGAGTAGGGTCTGAAGTAAAACCTGGCGATATATTGGTTGGTAAAGTAACTCCAAAGGGAGAGTCAGAACCGCCTGCAGAAGAAAAGCTTTTAAGAGCTATTTTCGGAGAAAAAGCTAGAGATATGAAAGACACTTCATTAAGAGTGCCTCCTGGAGAATATGGAAAGATTATTAAGGTTAAAGAGTTTTCAAAAGAGAACAAAGATAATCTGCCACCAGGAATTTTAAAGATTGTCAGAATTTATATTGGTCATTTAAGAAAAGTTCAAATAGGCGATAAAGTTGCAGGAAGACATGGTAACAAAGGTATTGTTTCTAAAATATTACCTGCTGAAGATATGCCAATGCTTCCAGATGGTACCCCAATTGATATGATTTTAAATCCACTAGGCGTTCCTTCTCGTATGAACGTTGGTCAGATTTATGAAACATTGCTTGGTTCAGCTGCACATGCACTAGACAAGTATTATGAAGTAAATCCTTTTGACGAAGTTCTTGAAGAAGAAAATTCCTTGAAAGCAATTGCTGGCGAAATCGAAAAAGCCAAATTAGTAAAAGGTTATGAGTGGCTAGATCTTAACGGTAAGGTTACCTTAAGAGATGGCAGAACAGGTCTTCCTTTCGAAAGACAAGTTTTCTGTGGTTATATGTTTATGTTGAAGTTGATTCACCAAGTCGACGATAAGATTCACGCTAGATCAACGGGTCCATACTCTTTAGTAACGCAACAGCCATTAGGTGGTAAAGCACAATTTGGTGGACAAAGATTTGGAGAGATGGAAGTTTGGGCATTAGAAGCATATGGTGCAGCACACGTTTTACAAGAAATGCTGACTATTAAATCTGACGATGTTACTGGAAGAGCAAAAGCTTATGAGTCTATTATCAAAGGTAAGACAATACAAAGACTAGGGGTTCCTGAGTCATTCAAGGTACTAGTTAGAGAATTAAGAAGTATTGCTCTTGACCTTAAATTGTTGAACGAAGATAACGAAGAAATCGAAAGATTGTAGACCATAAAAAAGGAGTAGTGGAGCAGATATGTTAATTAGAAACTATGATGAATTTAAAAAGTTAAAGATTACACTTGCTTCTTCCGAAAGGATCAGATTATGGTCTCACGGAGAGGTGACTAAGCCAGAAACTATCAATTACAGGACTTTTAGACCTGAAAGAAATGGTTTATTCTGCGAAAGAATATTCGGGCCAGTCAAGGATTGGGAATGTTCATGCGGTAAATATAGAAGAGTAAGATACAGAGGTATCGTTTGTGAAAGATGCGGAGTAGAAGTAACTCATTCTAAGGTTAGAAGAGAAAGAATGGGACATATTGAATTAGCGTCACCAGTCTCTCACATTTGGTATCTTAAAGGTGTTCCTTCATTTATGGGAGTTCTTCTAGATATGACAGTTAAGGCTTTAGAAGAAGTAATTTATTATGATAGTTATATAATTACTGACGTTGCACCTGAATTAGAAGCGATTTTAGAAATTAAACAACGTTTATCAGAACAACAATATTATGAACTTAGAGAAAAGTACGGCGATAAGTTTAAGGCTGATATCGGCGCCAAAGCTATTAAAACTTTGTTAAAGAAACTTGATCTTAGGAAGTTGCTTGCTGAGTTGAAAGAAGACATTAAAGACTCAACAAACCAAAAGAGACTTAAGCTTACTAAAAGATATCGTGTAGTCGATTCTTTTTTAACTTCTGGTAATAAGCCTGAGTGGATGATTATGGATGTAGTTCCAGTTATGCCACCAGATCTTAGACCTATGGTTCAGTTAGAAGGTGGCAGATTTGCTACATCTGATTTAAATGATTTATATAGAAGAGTAATTAATAGAAATAATCGTTTAAAGAGATTATTAGATATTGGTGCTCCAAACATGATTGTTAAGAATGAAATGAGAATGCTTCAAGAAGCAGTAGACGTTCTTCTAAATAATGGCAGAAGAGGAAGAATTGTTACAGGCGGCAATGGCAGACCATTAAAGTCGCTTAGTGATATTATTCAAGGTAAGAATGGTCGTTTCCGTCAGAACCTATTAGGTAAAAGAGTTGACTATTCTGGTCGTTCAGTAATTGTTGTTGGTCCAAATCTTAAGATACACCAATGCGGTCTTCCAAAGAAGATGGCGTTAGAATTATTTAAACCTTTTGTTATTAGAAAATTAGTAGAAAAGGGATTTGTTCAGAACGTTAAAAGTGCAAAAAGAAAGATAGATAGAAAAGATGTAGAAGTTTGGGATGTTTTAGAAGAAATTATTGATGGTTATCCTGTTCTTCTAAACCGTGCACCAACATTACATAGACTTGGAATACAAGCATTTGAGCCTGTATTAGTTGAAGGTAAGGCAATCCATTTGCATCCATTAGTTTGTACAGCTTTTAATGCTGACTTTGACGGTGACCAAATGGCAGTTCATATTCCTCTTACAGTAGAGGCTA
>JBAXBT010000091.1:0-5972 GCA_037141875.1 Candidatus Riflemargulisbacteria bacterium | reverse complement strand
TTTACATTCAAATTAAACAATTAAACAGCGACGCAGTCGCCTAAACACATAAACAACTTTTTAATGATTTGGATTTTAATTATTTAAAGATTTATTTGCCTTTTGAGTTTTGGATTTTGTCATTTACTAAACAATAAGTTTAGTCTCTCTCTTACTTCTTCTTTTGTCTTACACTGGTCGATTAGTCTTACTGCACAGATGTTCTTTGCCCCTGTTGATAAAACATCCTTTACGTTAGAAAGGTCTATTCCTCCTATAACGACAAAAGGTAGCTTATTGTGACTCATCATCTCCTTAAGATAAGAAACGCCCAATGCTGGGTCAGCAATGACCTTTGTGGGAGTCTTGTAGACTGGTCCCATACCAATATAGTCTGGGTTTAGAATATTCGCCTGTTTTACTTGTTCGATATTGTGGGTTGAAAGACCGATTATCGTTTTTTCTCCTACCAACTGTCTAACAAAATCATACGGCATATCATCTTGTCCAAGATGTACTCCATCAGCCTGAACTTCCATAGCAAGATTTGGGTCATCGTTGATAATTAGCTTACTATTAGAACCATTTGTTATGGATCGAAGATTTTTGGCTATATCTATAGTATTTATAGGTTGAAGAGTTGAAGAGTTTATGAGTTTATGAGTTGATGGGTTAATGGGTTTAATTCTAAGCTGAATAAAGGCTACTTTTTCTTCTACTAAAATTTCTGTTAATTTTTCAAAACCAAGAACTGGATTTGTTAGAACAGCGTAAAACCCAAATTCGTGAGGGACCCTATTGCTTGATAAGTTCATATCCGTCTTTAGAATCTTTTACCAAATAGCCTAGTTCGCTAAGTGCTATTCTTAATCTATCTGACTCTGCCCATTCCTTGTTCTGTTTAGCTTCCCATCTTTTGTCTGCTAACGAGGTTATTTCAACAGAAACAATAGAAGCTTGTTTAACTTCGCTATACTTATCTAGGCCTAGCACGGATAAAATTTCCATTAATAAAGCATGAATTTCTTTAGAATGTGTTTTATTTATTTCCTTAAGCAAATTAAAGATTACAGCCAGAGCTCTTGCGGTATTAAAATCATCTTCTAACGCAGAAATAAATTCATTTTTGTACTCTGATATATCTACATTTATTACAACCAAATCTGTCAGTGCTAATACGCTCCTAATTCTGTCACCAGCGGTCTTTGCTTGTTCTAGCTCTTTGTCAGAATAATTAATAGGCATACGATATTGTGTCATCAAAAAAAATAATCTAAGATCCATGGGAGAATACTTTTTCAAAACTTCTCTCACAGTAAAAAAGTTATTTAAAGATTTACTCATTTTCTCATTATCTATACGAACAAACCCATTATGCATCCAATAGTTAGCCATCTTCTTGCCTGTTAAAGCCTCTGTTTGGGCTATTTCGTTTTGATGATGAGGAAATATAAGGTCCTGTCCTCCACCATGAATATCAAAGGAATCACCTAAATATTCTTTACTCATAGCGCTACACTCAATATGCCAACCTGGTCTGCCTTTGGCCCAAGGACTTTCCCACGTAAGACTACTCTTATCGTCACCCTTCCAAAGTACAAAATCGAGAGGATTATGTTTGCTAGTATTAATCTCTACTCTGGAGCCAGCCTGCATCTCTTCTGGGTTTCTACAAGAAAACTCTCCATACTCCTTGAACTTACTTATATCAAAATATACGTCACCCTCTGATTCATAAGCTATTCCCTTGTCTACTAATTCCTTAATAAAATATATTATATGAGGGATATGTTCTGTAACTTTTGGATAATTATCAGCTCTTTTTATATTTAAACTATCCATGTCTGTAAAGTATTCCTCTATCATCTTCTTTGATAGGGTTATTGGCTCAATATTTCGCTCTTTTGCTCTATTTAATATCTTATCATCTACATCAGTAAAATTCTGAACGTATAACACTTTATAGCCAAGATACTCAAAGGCTCTACGAACAACGTCGAAAACAACATATGCTCTAGCATGTCCGATATGGCAAAGGTCATAGACAGTTACACCACAAACATACATTTTAACCTCACCTTTATTTATAGGGATGAAGTCCTCTTTTTTCCTAGTTAAGGTGTTATATACTTTAATCATTTGTTAAGGTAGCAGAGGCTAAAACAGCAATACCTTCCTTTCTGCCAGTAAATCCAAGTTTTTCGGTTGTTGTTGCTTTGATATTAATCTGATCCAATGAAACTCCTATTATGTCTGACAAATTCTTCTCCATCTGAGGAATAAAAGGTGCCATCTTTGGCTCTTGAGCTATGATTGTTACATCTATATTATTTACAACGTATGGTGAAATTATTTTAACCACTTGTTTAAGCAAGATAAGACTGGAAATGCCTTTGTATTGCTTATCTGTATCTGGAAAATGTCTACCAATATCACCTTTACCTGCTGCGCCTAGTAACGCATCCATTACCGCATGAGTTAAAACATCGGCATCGCTATGTCCTAGAAGCCCTAAGGGATAATTCATTTTAACACCACCAATAATTAGGTCTCTGTCTTCTTTAAACTCGTGAACGTCAAAACCGTTGCCAATTCTTATCAACTTTATCTCCTAACTAATATTATTGATTAATCGTAAATCGTTAATAGTAAATAGTAAATAGTGAAAACTGAATGATGAATTTACTACTCGTCGTCAAAAAGTTTATCTATCTCTACTTGATCTATAGCTCCATCCTGTTCGCCGAAACCACTTAAGTTAAGTTTTATAACGCCTTTTCGATTTAGTGCTTTTGCTGTTGAAATAAGCGTATCTGTAGCATCTTGTACTTCAACCTCAGTATAGTTATCTTTACGAAGGTCGATAACTTCGTTAATCATCGCTCTTAATCCTTCTGATAATTCAGAGAATATATCATTCCTATCATCTTCCGGCATATTGATAAAACACAAAGCAAGAATGTTTGGATCCACTTCCATAAGTAGCTTGGTTAAAGAATCTTTTGGTAAAATAGTTAAGTCTTCGAACAGAATAATCATGTCCCTAATCTCTGTCAAAACATCAGGGTGTTTTTCGCTGAGCTGCTTAGCTAACTCACTCTTCTTTTGGTTGGAAAATTTATCTAATATCGGCATTACTGAACGTTTTCCACCAACAAGCACTAGATTAGCAAGTTTTTCTTTAAATTGTTTTTCAAGTTCCTGTATCTGTTCTATTGGATAATCTATTTCATATGCGAGATAAGGAATAATCTCTGATTGTTCCTCTATTGTATACTTCATAAAAATTATTCTTGATAAATGACTTGGTAAGAAAGAAACGATAATTGCGACATTCTGCCAATACTCATCCATATCTGCTGACTTCCCTTTAGGCTTTTCTTGTTGCAAAATAAAAGCTAACTTAAATATATTTGACTCTTCTATAAAGGTAAAAAGGTCACTCTTCGTATGCCCAATTTCTTCGTCTTCTTCTTCTCCGCCAGCTTGTCTATGAGAAACATCTATAGACATCTCACTTCCAGATACTGAACTCCCACCTGCTGCACCAGAAATAGCCCCACCAGCAGCAGCCTTACCTGCACCCTCGCCCTCGCCTTCTCCTTTTTCACCCTTTGCACCAGTAGCAACTTCTTTCTTTGCTCTTCCAAACACAACTATCAATAAAACGACTACAATAATAATTACTAGAAAACCTATAATAATTACTACAAGATTACTAATATCCATCTGGTTCTTCATACTTGCACTAAGATTAGAATTAGAAGACACCGCAGCATTTATAGCTGCTCCAATTTCAGGCAATTTTATGCTTAAATTAATTGTATTAATTATTTCCTTAATACCATCTATTGTTTCTTGATTAAAAAAGTCATTAGGTTTATTTATCTTATCAATAGCTCTATTTGTCACAATGGTACTTAATGGATATTTAGTAAACTCCATTACATCTTTTATCATTTTTTCAACTGTAGCTTGATCCTTTACATCAGGAGCTATCCAAAGATTGATGGCATAGCCTGATAGATAATAAACAGTACCAACTCTTGGTGGTTCTATTAATTGAGAAGGGACTCCAGGTAACAACAAATTTGTTGGCTGAGAAAGAACTTCCTCTCTTTTAATTACGCTAACTTTAATATCCACCATAACACGCTCAACACCGTAGACTCTATCTAGCAAGTTTTGTATCTCACGATTCTTAGTTTGTTGGTAAGTAATCACAGCAGCAGAACCGTCAAAGGATAGTTGAACAGGCTCCTCCGTAAAGGAAAAAGAAAAAATTACACAAAATGTGATTGTGATTTTTATGATATTTCTCATCAAAGTATCTCGAATTATATTCATGACGATACCCCTATTATATCTGCGATAAGGCTAATCTAACAGCCATTTTATTGTTATAGACTTATCTCCGTTAGTAAGAATATCTCCACTCTTATTATTCTCTACCGTGTACCCTAACTGAATAAGATTAAATAACCGATAATAAATATCAAACCCGTACTTAAGTGCTGTTGTGTCGCCGTAAGCAAAACCAATAAAAGGGATAAATGCTGAAGTAGTTCCAGCTTGTAAAGGAATCCCATATTTAAATCCGAAATAAGAAGCATTTGCTAGGAAATCTTGATCATAATAAATAGAAACCCAAGTGTTTGATATCATATCATAATTGATATGCATCAAATGTGAGGTCATACTTTGAAACTTGTATCCGACAGAAAGAATATTCTGACCTTTGTCGACTATAGACTTTTTCTTTTGAGGAGAAATAAAATAATAAGTAAAATCCTGATAGGACAAACGGTCATCGCCTTTAAATGTATCACTATATAAACTTTCTAAGTTCTTTGCATAAATAATCTCACCTGTTTTTGTGTTTGTAACATTAAGTTGTAATTTAATATTACCTTTTCTGTTTACATTTATAGTATGGTCTGACTCTCTTACAGCACTGTTAACAAAATTACCAAAAGCACCTAAGGTACTATTATAGAAACTAACTAACCAAGGTGACTCATGATAAGAATAATTAAGCTGTGCTTCAAGAATACGGTAAGAGATCATATAATCAGCTGGCTTTAAATGAGTAGGGATAAGATAGATATTATTCCTATCCTTTTCAAAAAACTTCATAATCTCTTCATTTAATAGGTCATTAACACTTATATCTTTAACGCTAATCTTATTTATCAACTGGGACAATTTTGTTTCCTCATAATAAACAGAAAAACTTTTGTTTGTTCTTTCTTGTAGCATTTTATCGACATATTTAGGATTTCTCTCTAATAGCATAAAATTGGAACTGGCTAACTGGTCTGCAAGCTTACTATCAAGGAAGGTTGCCCAATCATCGTCTTTTGGTTCATCCATATTGTATAAATAAATAGAACTTCCTGATGGTATTACATTTTCTACATATTTTTTTATCTGCAAATTAGTCATTACGCCATCAACAAAGGTTTGATCTAGTTGAGCATTTAAATTTTCCATTTCCTGACAACCAGTAAATAAAACTAATAATGACACAGCAAAAAATAATAATATAATTTTTCTCATACTAACCCCCGACTATATCTAATAGTGATAACATAAAAGCCTATCGTCAATATCTTACTCAAAAAGAATATTTAGTTTTTGTTGTGCTGCCTTGAAAAGCAGTTGACTCTTTTCTTAGCTGCTCTGAACTAAGTGTAGGTATCTGGGTTAAATACTCTTCATTATTAGATAAAATCACGTCTATTATCTTTTTATTTGTAGTGACCTGGATAGGTTTAACATCGGGAATGTCTGTATTCTTTATTGTTGTTTTAGTCTGTTGAACGGAACTTGGTTGCTCAACTTTATTAATTATCTTTATTTCTTTTGAAATTTTCTTCTCTTTTAAACTAACCAACAGATTATAATAATCTTTATCTGCTGTTACAGTCCTAAGGTCTTCACTTTTTAATATAGAGTAAGCATTGTCATAGGGTTTAAGGTTTTCAGCATAT
>JBAXBT010000090.1:0-5995 GCA_037141875.1 Candidatus Riflemargulisbacteria bacterium | reverse complement strand
AGGAGAATCTTTTTTGCCGTAATAGTCTCCTTTATTCCATGAAGGATCTGAGATTATTGCTTGTCTTCCAACCTCATTAAAGGCAATAGCCTGCGGCGAAAGCTTAGTCGTTGTAGCGATGGCGATTACTGACTGAATCATCTCAGGATACATCTGGGCCCACTTCAATGCTTGCATTCCACCCATTGAACCTCCAGAAATAGAATATAGGCACTCTATACCAAGAGACTTAACTAGAGCGTGTTGAACATTAACCATGTCTTCAATAGTAATAAAAGGAAAAGTCATACCATAAGGTTTTTTCGTGGAAGGGTCTATCGAGCTCGGTCCTGTTGTTCCTGAACAACCACCTAAAACATTAGAACAAATAATAAAATATTTATTAGTATCAAAAGGTTTGCCTGGGCCAACCATGACATCCCACCAACCTGTTTTTTTATCATCTTCATTATATTTGCCAGCAACATGAGCATCACCAGAAAGAGCATGTAATATAAGGATGGCATTACATTTATCCGTATTTAGTTCTCCGTATGTTTCATAGGTAACGCTAATAGGTCCAAACTCTCTACCACTTTGTAATTTAAGTTTGTCTTTCTCTGCAAAAAAGAATACACCTTGTTTTAAATTAAGTTCATTAGTAAATGACATGGTTGTATTATAACGTTCACTTGAGTGCGGTTCAACCTAAATTGTCCATGCACATGGTCTATCTTTTGTTATTTTTATAACTAAATCTTTATATTTACCAAAACTAACGCTATTATTATTAAATAGAAAAGGAGTCAAAATATGATTATAGTCACTGGTGGAGCTGGATTTATAGGTAGTAACATTGTTAAATCACTAAACGATAAAGGATTAACTGATATTCTGATTGTAGACAACCTTTCGAATCCTTCTAAACATCTAAATCTTAACTCACTTAAATATTATGATTATCTCGACAAGTCTTACTTTATCGCCAATCTAGATAAATTCAAAAACGCCAGAACCATTTTCCACCAGGGTGCTTGCTCCGATACAACTGAAACAGATGGCAACTATATGATGAAAAACAACTTTGAATACTCCAAAGAACTTCTATTCTTTAGCATGAATAATGACATTGACTTCCTATACGCATCTAGCGCTTCTATTTATGGGAATGGAGAAAAAGGATTTAAGGAAGACCCTATTTGTGAATATCCACTTAATGTTTATGCTTTCTCTAAATTTTCTTTTGATAACTTTGTCAGAAATGTCAGATTAAAAAGAAAAAATATAGACTCTCAAATTGTTGGTCTTCGATACTTTAATGTTTATGGTTACCAAGAAAACCACAAAGGCAAAATGGCTTCTGTCGCCTATCATATGTTTAATCAGATTAAAAATAATGAAGACATCAAGCTATTTGAAGGAAGTGATGGATTCTTAAGAGATTTCATTTTCATTGATGACGTTGTTAAAGTTAACCTCTTCTTTTATGAAAACAAAAAACATGGAATATATAATTGTGGAACAGGAAAAGCTAGAAGCTTTCTAGATATTGCTAAAACCATACAAACACTTAATAAAACATCTAAACTAAGCTACACGCCTTTCCCTGATAGCTTAAAAGGCAAATATCAAGTGTATACACAAGCAGACACCACAAAATTAAGAGCAGCTGGCTTTACACAAAATTTTCATACATTAGAAGAAGGAATTGGAAAATATTACCATAAGTTTCAAGCAACAGGCGGTTACTTCAAATAACAACTATGCGTCTTTTTTATAAGAGATTCAATAGTTCATTTGATATTTGTTCTGCTCCGCCGCTTTTACCCATTACTTTGACGCCTTCATTTGCTACTCTATTAATAAACTCAGAATCTTTTACTTTTTGATTTATTAGCTTAGCAATTCTGCCGCTATCCTGAGAGCATATATATTCCGGCAAATCACCCAATAACTTTTTTTGATCAACAAACCTTTTCTTAGAAGTTTGTGGTCCATACCCTGTAAAAGTAAATAAAGGTATCCCCATCCCAATTACCTGCTCATTTGCAGTACCTGCTAAACCAATAACCGCATCTGCGTCGACAAGCAATTCCTCGAAATCAACCATTTTCAGTAATTCCCCTTTTTCAGCTATCATAAACTTTGATTGATCCATATTAGAAGAAACCGCTACCTTGACTACCCAGTCGGCAGGAAGAACTAAAACTACCTTCTTAATAAGTTCATAGTTTTTATATGCCTCTACCCTACTGCCTGGAAGTATACCTAAAACAAACTTATCATTTTCCTTTTTGTTTCGTCTTTTTACGTTTAGTCCATCCATCATTACATTTCCTAAAAATAAAGCATTAACTCTTCTTGCAACTAAATTATCTGCTGTTATCTTATCCCTAGTGAAAACTATTGCCTTAGCTAGTTTTAGAAAAAAAAATTCTATCCAAAAGTGAGGCTCGAATAAATCTGATTTTGCCGTTGATATAAGAACAATCTTGACGTACTTAAGAAATAAAAAAGACAACATAAAAGGAAAAAAATCACCAACGCACACAACTAAATCATATTTATGTTTAGAAGCATTCCTGATTTGTCTAAAATGAAGCAACAGTATCCCCGAAAAAACATCTTTAATTAAAGAACCGATACTTTTTACAAAACCTCCGGAACTCGTTTCTTTTTGAGGACCAATAATATTTATATTTTTAATTTTAGAAAATATCTTACCTTCGCCTATCATTGGAAGAATAAATACACTATTCCCTTCATTTTTAGCTGTAAAAGCCTGAATTATCCTTAAAGATATTAGGTCCTCACCATGACCATTAGAAATAAAGAGAATCTTAGACATTTATTTCCTTTAAATATTGTTTAAATTTTGAAAGCGCATTATGTCTATGGCTTAAACTATCTTTTTCTTCAGAACTAAGTTGAGCCATCGTTTTCCCTTTATCTTGAAGAAAAAACACTGGGTCATAACCAAATCCGTTACTACCAATCATCTCATCTGCAATTATTCCTTCAACCTTGCCTTCGAAAAACAAAACTTTCTGTTCAACTGGATTATAATAAGCGAGTACCGTTACAAAATAAGCATTTCTTTGTTTTAAAGGAACGTCCTTAACATCACCTATAAGCTTTAAACAAAGCGCTAAGCTACTCCTATCATTGCCTGCATATCTTGCAGAATGCACACCAGGAGCACCACCTAAAGCATCAACAACCAAACCAGAGTCATCCGCCAGAATATAATCTAATGGATATTTCTCTGCAACGGCTTTTGCCTTTATCTCTGCGTTTTCATAAAAGGTCAGCCCATCCTCTATTATCTCTTCTGTCCAACCAATATCTTTTAAGCTAACAACATCAACGCCAATATCCTGTAAAATACTTTTAACTTCTTTGGTCTTATGGTCATTGTGGGTAGCTAAAATTATTCTGTTTATTTGTTGATTTGTTGATTTGTTGATTTGTTCTTGGACAAACTTCATAATTATCTCTTTCAGAATACTTTCTCTAATTTATTACTTACAACAAAACTCTTTCCCTGAACAATTAAACACATAAACAGCGACGAAGTCGCCTAAACAAATAAACAACTAATAAAGATACTTATAGGCCTTCTGAGCTATATCCTTACGATAATACTTCTTTTCAAATTTAATCTTCTCAACAGCGCTGTAAGCCTTAGCAACAGCTTTCTTTAAATCAAGATCCATAGCTGTAACACCAAGAACTCTTCCTCCAGAATTTACTAATCTACCGTTTTCAATCTTTGTACCTGCATGAAAAACAAAAACACCATCCTGTTTAACGTCAGTAATCTCTATTCCCTTTGGATAGCTCTCTGGATAACCGTCAGAAGCAACAACAACGCAAACGGCATATTCTGGACTCCACTCAATCTTAATCTCAGATAGCATGTCATGTACAACTGCTTCCATTATTTTATACAAATCTGTCTTAAGTCTTGTCAAAACAACTTGTGTTTCTGGGTCGCCAAAACGGACATTAAATTCCAAAACTTTTTGTTTACCATTATTAATCATTAATCCTACAAAGATAATTCCTCTAAAAACAATGCCCTCTTGTTTAAGACCAGCCATAAACCGATCCAAAACTTCCACCTTAAAAAGCTCCATAAGCTTTTCATCCACTATCGGAGCTGGTGAATAAGTCCCCATTCCACCAGTATTTGGTCCTTTGTCTCCATCATATATTGCTTTATGATCCTGCGCAGGTACCATTGGGACAACAGTGTGAGCATCAACAAACGCAAGAATAGAGGCTTCCTCTCCTTCAAGAAACTCCTCAATAACTACCTTATCTCCTGCAGAACCAAAATCCCTATCTCTCATTATTTTATCTAAAGATGTTTGTGCTTCTTTTTGATTATTAACAATTATGACACCCTTTCCAGCAGCAAGCCCATCAGCCTTTAGAACCAATGGATATACGGCACTCTCTAAGTAAATACTTGCTTTATAATAATCAGTAAACTCTTCATATTCTGCTGTTGGTATCTGATATTTTTTCATAAACCACTTAGCATAAGACTTACTCCCCTCTAAAATTGCTCCTTTTTTCTGAGGACCGAAAACAGAAATTCCTTGTTCTATTAATATATCAGCAAGACCATTAACTAAAGGGTCTTCTGGTCCAATAACAACTAGTCCAACCTGATTTTCTTCTGTAAACTTTATTATCGACTCAGCGTCCGACAATGAAAGATTAACATTCTCTGCTATTTCCGCAGTGCCACCATTACCAGGACTTACAAAAATATTATCTACATCTTTACTCTTTCTTAATGCCCAAGCTATGGTATGTTCTCTTCCACCACTTCCTATGATTAAAATATTCATTGATTAAGTCTCCTTTAGCTTTGCTATAAGTAGAATAGACTACATTACTTGCAACGTCAAATCTTTGGAAAAATAACTGAAACTTTTTCTTAATAAGAAAGATAATCTATTAGCACTTAATAATACAGGAGAAATACTAATGAAAAATAAGGTAATCGCTTTAGACAAAAGTTTAACAAAGATACTTGATCACTTAGAAGAAAGAGAAAATTTACTAACACTATATTTGCAATTATCAAAAGGAAATACACCTAAAAACCTTGCAATAACTGGTTTTTTCATTAACCCTCTCACCATATTCCCAAATTATGCAAAAAGCGTTGCCAGAAGATTGCAACAATCATTAAGAGACGCATATGTACAAGATCCACTAACTTATATCCGATTATCAACAAATATCCCCATATTACAAAGGACAATGCTCTTAGAACATGCAACAAGCCTCGAAATAATTAATAACCCTGCCTTAAAGCAAAAAATTTACTCAGCTTTAAGAAGTAAGCTTATTAGTCAAAATTATGATGGTGAAAAATTTTTAAAAGGACTGTCAAATATACTCGCACTAGATTTGCAAGACTTAAAGAACTTATGAAACGAACAAAAACCATAGGAATAAACTGCAATTTTTTACAACATTAAACGATAATTTAAAGATAAATTTATAATTTGAAGGAATACTATGTTTAAAATATGCTCATTACCTAAACGAACTATAAAAAGTAGTACCCTAGAAGCCTATGCGGATTTAGCTGAAATACTTGCCAAACATAAAGATGTTCTACAACAACTATCAAATACAAATAATCCAGCAAGAATTAAATCAATTTTTCTGAAAAATTTTAATATTCAACTATCCTCCATCCCAAAAAATATAGAGAGTATGCTATATCTTCTTCTCTATCATTCTCTAAAATCACTACTGAATTGTTCTGACGTTGTCTTATACCAAGCTGAGTTCGATTCAATTTTCGGTGGCACAGAAGACTATCTTTGGCTACGCGCAATAGTTTCCGACCCTAATAATAGCTCAAGATATGAAACTAACATTATAAATTTACGAGAAAATAATGAAACATCTAACCAGATTTCTAGATTTGAAACAGACTATATATCTCTGTACCAAAACAATAAAAAAGTAGAACTATTAAATGTAT
>JBAXBT010000089.1:0-6008 GCA_037141875.1 Candidatus Riflemargulisbacteria bacterium | reverse complement strand
ATAACAAAGGAAATAGATGCAATCGAAGGAAAAATAAAAAAAATTAAAGGAGAAGGAGCAATAGATGCAACTCCTTCGATAAGCGAAACTAAAGACAGTATCGTCATTTATTAAAAATTAATTGTGATAAAATATCCTTATGTTATTGAATAGACCTGAACTTCTTGCGCCAGCGGGTAATTATGAAAATGCTTATTTTGCTCTTAAATATGGAGCAGATGCTATTTATCAGGGGCTCGATGGTTTTTCTTTAAGAAGAACAAAAAAGGCAGAGTTAGGTGTTGATGAGCTAATAAGGTGTGCAGAGCTAGCACATATGCAAGGAAAGAAGCATTATTTGGCCGTTAATATGTTTGCTCATGAAAGCGATATTGTGTTATTTCAAAAAAAGATAGAGGACATAGCCAAAATTAAGACAGATGCTTTTATTCTATCTGATCCAGGCATGTTTTTAATACTTAAGGAAAGGTTTCCCGAAGGTGAATTTCATCTTTCTACTCAAGCCAATACACTTAATTCTTCCGCTGTTAGTTTTTGGGAAAAGCAGGGGATAAGTCGGGTTATATTAGCAAGAGAGCTTACAAGGGAAGATATTTCCACAATAAGAGAGCAAACAAGTATAGGGCTGGAAATGTTTGTACATGGGGCGATGTGTATGAGCTATTCTGGAAGATGTCACTTGAGTAATTATTTCCTTAACAGAGATGCAAATAGAGGAGAGTGTGCACAACCATGTAGATGGGAATATACTCAGAAAACCCAAAACCCAAATGACAAAAGTCAAAAGATTAGCTCCATAAGCCTTGAACCTCAAGCTTCAAGCCAAACTAGCTTTATAGAGATAGAGGAAGATGAAAAAGGGACATATATTTTAAATTCTAAAGACCTTTGTTTAATAGAAAAAATACCAGAGCTCATGAAAATAGGTATAGATTCTTTTAAAATAGAGGGTAGAAATAAGACAAGTTATTATGTAGCAAACGTTGTAAGGGTTTATCGTCAAGTAATCGATGAATGTTTATGTGGGAACTTAAAGGAGGCTACTCTTCATTGGGGTAAACAAGAATTGTCCAAAGTTTCTCATCGTGATTATAGTACTGGTTTCTATGATGGAGAGAAAGGTAGTTTCAACTTCAATTCCTCGGGATATATAAAAGATGCAAAGATGGTTGGGATAGCTTCTTCTGACGGAAATCAAATTGAAATTGATGTTCGAGATAAGATAGAAATAGGCGATGAAATTACTGTTATTTTGCCAGAAAAAAGAACAGATTTGGTGATAACAGTAACAAAGATTATAGATAGAAAAACAGGTGAGAACATCCAATCAGCACATAATGGAAACCTGATAAACATTCCGATAGAGGCTAGCATTTTTGAGCAATTAATAGTTCGAAAAGAAACACGTAGATCAACACCTGTTTGTTGAAAGATAGCTACAACCAACTCAAAATATCGATAGGTATTACTTATAAAGATGGGAATATATTTAAGTTATGCCGATAACTAAGAATACACAAACGCAAAAAACAAACTTTCGAGCAAAAGGAATAACAAAATGTTAAACAAACTAATAGCCATTGATAATGACCTTTCTGCAAGGAAACAGGAGCAACTTCTTATCATGAGAAAAGCCATTAAGGAAGGTAATGATATAACAAAAACAATGAGTGCTTGTATTGTGGTAGGCGGAGACGCCTATGAATTAATGAGTGTTGTTGTTGAAAACATGAGTTCTGTTTCTGCAGGGGTGAGAGGCGTAATACAAGCTAACGGAAATATGTCAGAAGCTCTTAGGTGTGTTATAGATAAGAAGGGCAGTATCTCAGAGGCAATGAGGGGTGTTGGGTCCGCAAATGGTGATGTTTATACAGCGATGAAATTAGTAGTAGAGTTCTATAACAAAATAGCAGAGGAAATGTTGGTCAGACTAGAGGCTGAGGGAAAAACATCAAAGGTCATGATTGCAATGTTTGATTTCTATGGTAATAGAACACAAGTTGCAAGGATAGATGCAGTAAAAAAGGAAATAGATGAGTTTAACGGGAATCAAACAGCTGAGGCAATGAAAGGCGTTAAATATAGTGGTGGTAACACTAATGAAGCAATGCGCGGTGTAATTAATGCGAGTGGTTCGGTGTATCATGCAATGTTAGGGCTTACAACGGTAGGAGGAGCTGTTTCGGGTGCATTACAATGTGTAATAGATTTGGGCGGTGATGTTGAGCAGGCCATAAAGGGGATAGAGCATGGAGGAGGAAACGTTCCTGTTGGGATTCCATAAAAAAACAAAAGAATAGAGCAGACTTTTAAATAAGATATAAACCATACAGGAAGTGGGAGAAAAGAATGTTAAGCAAAGTAGTAGGGATAGTAAACTCAAAACCAATAATTGTGTCTGATAACAAAACTAATCCAGTTGTAATTCAGTGGCAAGCATTGATAGCTGAAGCGAACGCTCTTGAAGAAATTTTTAAAGATATATTACTTGTAAGATCTAGTTTCTCAGATAAAGGTATATATGATATTGAAAAGGTATTTAAAGCTTTATTTCCTAAAGCAAATATATCAATATCGGCTCCACTAGAAGACTTGCAGGAAGTTTCAACAGCTTATAACTTGTGCCTAGTTGGAATGGCAACAAGCTCAGAAACAGTACCATATCAGCAAAGGATTGAGATTCTAGAACAAATAGCACCTAATTTGTTTACTATGACTTACTTTTTGGGTTGTCGAGGCCCTTTATATGATAAGCTTCAAGAGCTAGTTAACCAGAAAATTATCGCAAGCCACTTAATAATTAGCATGACAACAATTAATAGAGAGCCAAACGCTAATATCTGTGAGGACAAAGTAGCACTTACAATAGCTGAGGCCATTATGGGTGGTATACGACCACATCTTGTGACCGGAGACTAGGTAACCCGTAAAAGGTGCTGTTAGTCTTTTTTGTTTTTACAAAAGCAAGGTAGTACTCTAAAATTAAGCCTATGGATCAAAAACATATTCGAAACTTTTCTATTATTGCTCATATAGATCACGGGAAATCTACCTTGGCCGATAGGCTGTTGGAAGTAACTGGCACAATAGATAAACGTGATATGAAAAAACAAATCCTTGATACGATGGAGCTTGAGCAAGAGAGAGGTATCACAATAAAGCTTCAGCCAGCCAGAATGATGTATACGGCAAAAGATGGAGAGCAGTATATGCTTAACCTAATAGACACTCCTGGACATGTTGATTTTACCTACGAGGTGTCCAGAAGCCTAGCCGCTTGCGAGGGAGCACTTTTGGTGGTAGATGCTACGCAGGGAATTGAGGCGCAGACGCTTGCCAACATATATTTGGCTATAGAAAATGATTTAACAATTATTCCGGTAATAAACAAAATAGATCTGCCAGCAGCCGAGCCTGAAAAAGTCATGAAAGAAGTAGAGACTATTTTAGGACCATCTGACTATATACCAGTTAGTGCAAAAACAGGGGAGGGCATATTTAGTGTTTTAGAAGCAATCGTGAACTTTGTTCCTCATCCAAAAGGTGATGAAAAAAAACCGCTAAAAGCCTTGGTTTTTGATTCATATTTTGATAGCTATAGGGGCGTAGAGGTTATGATAAGGGTTGTAGACGGAAGCATACGAGCTGGAGATAAGATAAAGTTTATGCAAACAAATTCCGAATATGAAATAACGGAAATAGGATATTTGAAACCTAATCAAATTAAAACAGGATTTTTAAATACAGGTGAAGTTGGCTACTTAATCGGTAACATTAAAAACATTGAAAACGTTAAGATTGGAGACACGGTTACCTTGTCTGGGGATGAAGCTGATGAGGCTTTGCCAGGGTATAAGGTTCCGCAGTCTATGGTTTTTTGCGGATTATATCCTGCTAGTTGTGATGACTATGAAGACTTAAGGGAAGCACTTCAAAAGCTTAAATTAAATGATTCTTCATTAAGATTTGAGCCAGAAACATCAAAGGCCTTAGGGTTTGGCTTCAGGTGTGGGTTTTTGGGGTTACTGCATATGGAAATCATCAAGGAAAGAATAGAGAGAGAATTTAACATAGACATGATAGCTACCTCACCAGGGGTTGTATACAACGTAACTTTAACGAATGGAGAGAAAATAGTTATTGATAATCCTGCCAATTATCCCGATAGAGGTATAGTAGTTTCAATAGAAGAGCCAATAGCAAAAGCAAATATTATTTTACCAAACGAATTTGTTGGTGCCATTATGGATCTTTGTAACAAAAAAAGAGGTAAGCTAGACCATATGGAATATCTTACAGAAGAACGGATAATGCTTCATTATCGGCTTCCGCTTAATGAGATAGTGGTTGATTTTTTTGGACAATTAAAATCATTAAGTAAGGGATATGCCTCGCTTGATTATGAGCTTTCCAGTTATGAAGAAGCAGACCTTGTTAAGGTGGATATTCTTTTGAAGAGCGATCTTGTAGACGCTTTTTCCTTTATTTGTCATAAGGATCATGCTTATTATAGAGGCAGGGCCATTGTAAAGAAACTAAGAGAGCTAATACCTAGACAGATGTTTGAAATACCAGTTCAAGCATCAATAGGGAGCAAAATTATTTCTCGTGAAACGATTAAAGCGCTTAGAAAGAATGTTCTTGCGAAGTGTTACGGTGGAGATATTTCTAGAAAGAGAAAGCTTCTTGAAAAACAAAAAGAAGGTAAAAAAAGAATGAAGAGTGTTGGAAGCGTAGATATCCCAGATGAAGCATTCATGTCAATTTTGAGTATTGAAGACGAAAAATAGATGGTTTCCCATATTTATGTTCACATACCATATTGCACAAACAAGTGTGATTACTGTGATTTTTATTCAGAATATCCAAAACAAACAGTAGAAGATGCTTATGTTAAGGCTGTTATTTCTGAGTTAAAAGAACGTTACGGAGGAGAGTTGGTTGCTACTGTTTTTTTTGGAGGAGGAACGCCAAGTTTGCTAAACGGAGAGCAGTTAAAAAGTATATTAAGCAAAATAAATTTGGCAAAAAATCACGAGGTAACAATTGAATGCAATCCAGAAACAATAACCCTAGAAAAGCTTAGAGACTATAAGGCAGTTGGTGTAAACAGAATTAGTATAGGGGTTCAGTCTTTTGATGATGGAAAGTTAAGACTTATTGGAAGAACCAGAAATATAAATGTGATGGATAAAATAGAACAAGCAATAACAGTTTTTGATAATGTTGGAATTGATCTTATGTATGCACTACCTACGCAAAATAATGAAGATATAGTAAAAGAAATTAGTTATCTTTTGCCAGAAGTAAAGCATGTTTCTTATTATGCTCTTACGCTTGAAGAAGGCACTCGACTTTTTAATAAAATGGAGGGCGAGCATCCAATTAATGATGATTTACAGGCAGACCTAACAGAAGAAGTGGTTAGAGAATTGGCAGTACAAGATTTTGAAAGGTATGAGATATCTAATTTTGCGAAAGATGGTTATGAATGTCAGCATAACATGGCTTATTGGATGTACCAAGATTACCTAGGTATAGGAGCAGGAGCAGTCTCAACAATTCAAGGTGTTAGAACAGAAAACGTTAAAGATATTAGGACGTATACTAAAGGTGACAGGAAAGGTAATGAGTATAAATTAACTGCTGATGAACAAGCTAACGAGAAACTAATGATGCAGTTAAGAACAACAAAAGGAATGCTTTTTGAGGAAAGATTAAGTCAGTATACAGAAAAATATCCGGACCTTCTTTGTGTTAAAGATGGTCGGATAATTTTTACGAATAAAGGTTTTTTAGTTCACGATACAATCGTAAGCGAACTTATGTTATAAACTGTTTAAGTTTAGTGCAACAGTTGTATTATCTGCAGAGTATAAGCTTAGTGTATAGTCTACGCCGCCTGTGGATTCATAGATGATTTTTCCTTTAGTGTCTGAATCAGAATAGGCTTTTTTAGTATAGGGATTCATCGGGCTTGTTTTGATTAACTCTTCTCCTTTAAGCAG
>JBAXBT010000088.1:0-6012 GCA_037141875.1 Candidatus Riflemargulisbacteria bacterium | reverse complement strand
GAAAAGAGATTTTATTTATCACCAACTTGCGGCTGAAAACGCAAAATTTATGGCTTCATTGCCTGATTATATTGAAGATATGTTGCTCGCCGAAAGAGATTCTCACGGTAACTTGCAAGTATCACTTATTCCAACAGAAAGACTTATTATTGAGATGTTGCATCGTAGGATTAAAGAGGTTGATAAAAATGTGCCTTTTAAACATCATGAGCATTTTTTTGGTTATGAAGGACGATGTGGTGCTCCAACTCTTTTTGATGCGGCGTATACTTATAATTTAGGACTTACGGCAGGTTCGTTGATTTTATCTGGGAAAACAGGTTATATTGCGTCTATTGCTTCCTTTGATAAAGAAATTAAAGTTTTAGGAATTCCTTTGACAGGTTTACTTAATATTGAAAGAAGGCATGGTCATGATGAGATGGTTATAGAAAAAGCCTTAGTGCAAATAGATTCTCCCGCATTTAAGTTTTTTGAATCAAGAAGGGATGCTTGGGCAGCTAAAGATCTTTTTAATTCACCTGGGCCAAGACAATTATGGGGACCTTCTTCAAAACAAATGCCTATGACTGTTGCACTAAATAGATCATATTCATCTTTGAAATTTGATTATTAGAAATTCGGTATGTTCTTACAATAAGAATTACTTGTTTGCCTTGTGCTTCCTTATGTTTAATATTAAAATTTAAATATATTCATGAAGGATAATATACAGGGGAAATTTATATGAAGAAGAAAATCTTATTTTTTATATTAAGTATATATCTTATTTTTATTGTTTCTATACCTTTGATATACTTTTTTTTCTATGGACCAACACAAGACTACCGTTGTTCTGTAGCATTTGATACAAAAAATAATTCATTTTTTTTAATAGGTGATAGCTTTGTTCTTGAGAAAGTATTGTTAAACGATAAGGAAATGTCTTGGCAAAAAAAAGATAATGTTTACAGATCAGTTAATACTAATTTTTCTGCTAATAAGTTATATCGACTTTATTTAAGAGATAAACAAGACAATTTTATTGATTTTCAATTCCGTTTTCCTCAGGCATCAATCCTAGATAATCAAATATTAGATTTTTCCTGTAAAACATCTGTAGTTGATCCTACGGTTACTATTAATAAAGAAAATCTTCCTTTTTTTGACGGGGAGATTAACACTGATTATGTTTTTTCTGAAAAGACAGGTGATGTCATTAATATTAAAAATATTGTTATAGATTTTCAATATCAAACTGAATCAGCTAAATTATCCTACGGTAAATTTTTTATAGGACTTTTTGGAGAGACTATTCGATATTCAAAGATATCTTGGCATTTTTTTATTGAGTTCAATAAATATGTTTTTAAGATTTCATCAGCTTTTTTTAAGTTTTCAAAGGAGAATATTAAGCCAGTAGGAGGATTAATAGCTCGAGGTTCAACGAGTTTGTATAACGTTGCTTATAGTGGAGATAATTCTTTGTTTAAGTCAGGAATGGTATTCTCTGACATTGTTGAAAAAAGGCTTTCTGTAGTTACAGAACATTTCTTAAAGATATTTAAAAATAACTATATTTATATGTTTGTTAATGATATAGGAGGCAATAGCGGTAATTTAGTTGGAACTGTTCAAAGTAATACTTCCGATGTTTTTAGGGGTGTAAATAATTTTTTTCAACAAACCGTTGTCACTGAAAGGGTAGAAAAACAAAAGAGGAAAGAAATCGTTGTTAGGAATATGCTTACCTCAAAAATATATAAAGTAGCATCGAAGTTAGATGGTGTTGAGTTTTTATTTGTAAATGGATTAGGAGAGCCACTTGTAAATGAAAGAGTGAAAGTTGATTTTAGCTCTAAGGTTAAGAATAATGCTTTATTGTTATCTCCTATGACTGTTTATACTGATAATAAAGGTGCCATTAAAGTTAACTTAAAGTTTGGTTATAAAGTAAGTGAGCATGAGATTAATATTCAAGTTAGAGGAAAGAGATTTGTTTACGATTTTCTGACAGAACCAGAGTTGCCTTTTGTTTTAAAAGATATAACGAATAGACCAATGCTTTTCAAGAAGGCAGGCGCATTAGTCAAAAATGCATTTGTAGTAAAAGTTTATGATCAATATAATAATATTGTTCCGAATGCAAAGGTGCAATTATTAGAACAGGATATCGAAGAACAAAATCAACCTTTTGTAGTTGCCGAGGTTAAATCAGATAATAACGGTAAAGCAGGTTTTGCTTATAGAATGAACGACAATTCAGGAAGAGTTTTGATGTTAGCAAAACTTCCTAGCGCAAATGGACAATTCGTATATACGGTCCAAAGTGAATCTACAAAACCAATTGAAATTTTAGCTTTAAGTCCTGAAGAAGTTGAGGGTATTATTGGTATCCCATTAAAGGCCCCATTTAAGGTTAAGGTGCTTGATGATAACGGTAACCCTTGTCCTAATATTCCGATTGAATTTTCTTTTCAAAATAGCACATTTGAAGAGCTAGAAGCAAAGAAGGTAAGAACTGATAAAAATGGAGTTGCAGTTGTTGCATTTAGAACTCCTGCGGTAGTTGGTTATTTTCAAGTTGTTGCATCTTCTCCAAAAGTACCAGAGTATGAAACTTCCTTTGTCGTTTTAGTTATGCCTGGCAATGCAGCAAAAATGATTATTTCTACAGGTAATAGACAGACTGTTGAATGGGAGAAGAACTCAGAACCTTTAGTTATTCAAGTTTTGGATGATAAAGGTAATCCAATCCCTAATACAGCAGTTAAATGGAGTAGCCAAAAAAATATTACTTTTGTTGATTCTGACGAAACAACAGATTTAGATGGTTTTGCTAGAGCAGTGGTAAAGACTGGAGAGACGCAAAACAAGGAAAATAATATTGTTGTTCAAGTTGGAAAAGTTAAAGATTCTTTTAAAATATTTCCAAAACAACCAAGTTTTTATAAGTTGGATCTTGTCAGTAATCCTGTTGTTAACGTTTTTACTGCTCAGATTATGGCTGAACCAATAGAATTTGTATTGAGAGATCAATACGGATCTGTATTGCCAGATCAAGAGATTCACATTGAATATATAGTTTTTAAGAGAGGCGTTCAGTACCTTCAGAATTATACATTAGTGACAGATAAGGCCGGTTTAGTTAGTTTTAACTTTGTTGTGAGTGACCAGAAAGATGTAATTAATCTAAAAGGTAAATATTTAGTTGATAGCAAGCCTAGAATAACTTGGGTTAAAATTAATGTTATTCCTGAAGAGATTTCTAATATAGTTGTTCCTGATAATATAGTGGGTGTTGTCGACACAAAATTAAATAAACCAATACAGATTTTTGTTGCTGACAATAATGCTGCTCCAGTCGTAGATATATTCCTATCAGTTAAGTTGAAAAGAGTTCCACCTGGGGCTAAATTTGGGAAAGACGCAGAACAGTCATATCAACTTAAGACAAATGCTCAAGGAATGTGTGAGTTTAATCCTGTTTTGGGAAACCTCAAGGGTGTGTACGTGTATACTGCGAAGATAAATACTTTGGAAAAAGATATTATTATTAAAGCTGTTCCTGATTTGCCATCTAGAATAAGGTTAGTGGCTAATAATAGTCCTAAATTTTCAGTATTTAAACAAGTAAACTCTTTAAGTGCACAAGTTTTCGACAAGTATGATAATTTAATAACAAATGGAACTCTCGTTTATGATATTAATACATCTAAGAAAGTACTGCGCCATGATTTTAATAAGAAAGTGGCAATAAACGAGAAAGGATTAACTAATCTTCCATTTCAAGCACCTGAGAAAAAGGGGACTTATTATATTTATGTTACAGATGGAAATTATAATAATTCTGTGTTTTATCAGTTCGAGGTTGTTGAGTCAGCAGTTAGTAGTTTGGTTTTATTAAGCTCAGAAGATAAGGATAAGAACTACGTCGTTGGAAAACAATATAAAACTGTATTTAAAACTAGGGTTATTGATCGTTATGGTAATTTTGTAGAAAAAACAAAACTTAGTGTTGATCTTTATGCTGATGGAAGCTCTGTATCTTCTGTAGGCACTGATGCATTTACGGACGCAAGTGGTATTGCTGGTTTTGATATAGTTATGCCAGAAAAAGCTGGAAGGTATAATTTAGTCATATATTCTGATGCTGATGAGACAATAAGGCAAAGTGTGCCAATTATCGTTAGGCCAGAAAGTATTTATTCATCTGTTATTTTGTCAGGCAATAATCAAATAATTAATCCTGGTTTAAAATTTGTAAATGATTTTTCGATTAGATTAACAGATAGATATGATAATGCTTTAGTTAATGAACAAATTAGATGGTCTTATGCATTAGATGTAAAAGGAGAAACCAGACAATATATACAGACTGAAAAGACCAATGGATATGGCATTTCAACTTTTAATTTTGTCACAGATAGAAATCCTGGAGTAAAAGAAGTTAAGGCATATTATAAGAAAGATAATAAGTGGCAATATTTGTCTTTTTATGTAAAAGTTTTAGGTCTTTCTGTTGAATCATTGAAGAAAATAGCTGGTGATTCTCAAAGCGTGTTGATTGGTAAAGAAGTTCCAGATTTTTATGTAATTAAAGCTCTAGACTTGCATGGAAATCCAGTACAAGATATGCCGATAATTTTTAGGATGATAAGTGATGAAAAAGATCTTAAAGGAGCTGTCATACTAGAAAAAATGAGTAGAACTGATAATAATGGTATAGTTAAACAGAAATTTTCTGCTCCAGTAGCTTCAGGTAACTATAAAGTAGTTGTGTTTCCTCAGTTCCAAGAAAAATTAAAGATATCTTTTGACCTAAATGTTGGTAGTGAAAAGATAAAACCTAAAGCTGGAGAACTTAAGAAGAATGAACAGCAACTATTACGTCTTATTAGTGTAGAATCAGATAAAATTGTTGTTAAAGTTGGCGACAATAGTAGATTGTGCGAAGTTATGTTAGTTGATAGATTAAATAATCCTATTCCTGGTGTAGTAATTGAATGGGAAATATATGAAGTAGCCAAGAACGTTACATTTACAAGAACGACTAGGACGGATAGCGAGGGCAAGACCTCCTTGCCTGAAGTTAATCGGTCATTTGAACGCAAGTTCGTTGTAAAGGCTGTAGAGGCTTCCTCTAGATCCTCCGTGATGTTTAATTTAGATATAGTTAAGGATCTTGCAAGTGAAGTTAGTCTGAATTATATAGGATTACCAATGGATGATAATAGTCCTCCAGTAAAGGTTAAAGAAGAATCAGCCGTTGCAGATGATGCGCTTAATGTATTAGGTGACGGTATGATAGTTATCAATGACGGCAAAATAGATATTAAGAGATCTAATCAATTGGATTTATTTGTAGGTCAAGCTCCATACGTTTTAAGAATTTATAATAATAAAGACCGAGCCGTCGTAGGCGATATTCGTATTGGAAAGAGAAGGATTAAAAATAATTTTGTAATTGAGCCTAAGAATGTACTTGAGATTTCCCTTACTTCAGACGTTACACAAAATGTAGAAGAAATAAGGATTTCAGTAGCTAAGAATAGGATGCTTCCTTGGATAAAAGATTCTGGATCTTTTAAGCTCGTTACTAATGCAGGGGCCTTATATGAAGCAAATCATGTAGATAGATTATTTAGGTCACTATTTGTTGGTCAATTAGATTTGTTTGTTTTTTCCATTAATCCAAAGGTAGCTATGACCGTGCAAAAGAAAGAAATTGCTTTAGATATTAGTGTAATCCCTAAGACTGGCAAAAAAGTTAGTTTTACTAAAACTGTTGAAGTAAATAAAGAATTTGTTTTTGAAAATCTTTTTGAGGTGCCTGGAGAATATAAGGTGGTGATTAGCTCATATTTGCTTGCTAATAAACTGGAATATGTTGTGAAAGTTTTTGACGGTGATAATTTATTAAAACCTTTGAGTGGTTTTGGTGAGTATATTTCTGAAGCAGATGGAGTAACTATACCTTTATCATTAGAAGTTATATATAGAATAACTAGAGAGAAAGTAGTAAATGATTTT
>JBAXBT010000087.1:0-6036 GCA_037141875.1 Candidatus Riflemargulisbacteria bacterium | reverse complement strand
GGAAGTCTAATACTATGTATTTTAATTCCATGGTAATCTCCACCTCTAGCGCCCTCAATATTTGCTACTTTATCTTTTATATTAAGATTAAAAACATCTCTCTCCTCGGCCATTAATTGAGCTGTTTTAACTGCAGTACCAGAAGGAAAGTCTACTTTTTGATCATGATGGTATTCAACTATCTCAGCCGTATCAAAATGACGAGCAGCTATTTTTGCGAAATACATCTGAAAAATTGTTCCTATAGCAAAATTAGGACCAATGATTACATTCTTTCCGTACTCTTTACACCATTTAGTAACTTGAGTAAGGTCATCCTCAGTAAAACCTGTTGTACCAATAACTGCATGTGCTCCATTACTTAAAATAGTCTTCACATTTTCCATTCTACTTTCAGGTCTGGTAAAATCTACTACTACATCTACCTTATTTTTTTTCAAATATTCATTAAAATCATCTTCAATATCAAGTCCTTTTAAAAGGATCATATCTTTTTCGTTACCTACAGCATTTGTTACTGTTTTACCAACTTTGCCTAATGCACCATTAACTACAACATTAATCATCTTGTTCTCCTTAGGATTAAGAAATATTCCTTTATTATAAAGCTAAATAGTGAAAGGTTAAAGAAAGTTATTTTCCAGTGGAACCAAAGCCACCTTCGCCTCTTAATGTCTCATCAACACATAATACTACGTTAAACTCAGCTTTTACTACAGGAGCTAGAACGAACTGAGCAATTCTGTCGCCTCTATTTATAACAAAATCTTCTTCCCCACTATTATAAATAATAACTTTAATTTCTCCTCTGTAATCTGCGTCTATTGTTCCTGGAGAATTTGGTATCATTATTCCATATTTATAAGCAAGCCCACTTCTTGGCCTAACTTGACCTTCATAACCAATAGGTATCTCCATTTTAAGTCCCGTTGCAACTGTATCTCGATGACCTGACTTAATAACTTTAGCTTCTGCAGACAAAAGGTCAAAACCAGAAGCATTTGCAGTTTGATATTTAGGAAGATCAAGTCCTTTAAAATGTTCTAACTTTTCAATATTTAAAAATATATTTTGCATATTTAACCCTCCTAGAACATTCCTTCAAAAACATTGTTATCAAAATTGCCTATCGCAGTTAAAGAATAATGCTTTTCATCAAATAAATATTCACAAAGATGAATAATGTCTTCTTTTTTAATTCTATCTACTTCTTCTGCTACTTCATCGATACTAACTGATTTCCTATAATAGAAAAAATTTTTACCATTCCATGTCATTTTGCTTGATGATGACTCTAATCCAAGAACCAAACCACTCTTTAACTGGTTCTTAGCTCTCTGCAAATTCTCATCATTAATAAGAGAAGGAAAAGCACGAAACGTTTCCAGAATGATTTGCAATACAGCTTTAACATTCTTCATACTTGCTCCTGCATACACAGAAAACAAACCACAATCTCTAAAATACATAGGATAAGAATAGATAGAATAAACTAGTCCTCTTTTTTCTCTTACTTCTTGAAAAAGAACACTACTCATTGATCCTCCCAAAATACTAGAAAGCACTAATAAAGGATACCTGTTTGGATTATGGTAAGAAATGCCTCTTGTTCCAATACAAAAATGTACTTGTTTTGTATCTTTTTTAACAAGATTAATCCCTGGATTATATGTTGGCAAAGGAAAAGATTTAATTCTTTCGGTATTTGATCTAAATGAGCCAAAATACTTGTCTATCTTAGCTAAAACATCCTTCTTGTCACAATTTCCTGCTACAGAAATAGTAATATGTTCAGGCAAATAATGATCCTTAATATATTGTAATATTTGTTTTCTTGTTATCTTCTTTACTACTTCTTTTGTACCAATAACAGGTTGACCTAAATAAAATCCAGGCCACATATTCCTAACAAAAAGATCATGAATATATTCATCCGGGCTGTCCTCATACATTTTAATCTCTTGTAGGATAACCTGTTTCTCGGTATCAATGTCTTTTTGATCATATTTAGAATTAAAAAATATATCAGCTAAAAGATCTAAAGCAATATCAAAACAATCATCAACGACAACTGAATAATAACTAGTATGTTCTTTACTTGTATAGGCATTTAATTTACCACCAACAGAATCTAGTTCTTCTGCTATTTGTTTTGCATTTCTTCTACTTGTACCCTTAAAATTCATATGCTCAATAAAATGAGATATACCGTTTTGGGTAGGAAGTTCAAATGCAGAACCACAATCAACAAATATACCTAAAGCTATACTTCGGACACTTTTGACAGACTCGACAATGACAGTTATGCCATTGTCGAGTCTGGTAATCTCAGCAGCTGCTGATTTAGACATCAGCTTCTTTTTAAATTAAGACGACCTTTTTCGTCTATCTTTTCTAAAACTACTGTAATCTTATCTCCAACTGAATAAACACTTGCAAGATTTTTGATAAATTCATCAGAAACCTTAGAAACATGAAGTAATCCTTCTTTACCAGGAAATAATTCAACAAAAAGACCAAAATCAACTACTCTTTTTATTGTCCCATGATAAGTTTCACCAACTTCTGGTTCTCTAATAATAGCCATAACTTCTGCTTTAGCTGCTTCCATACTAGCTCCATTGTTAGAGAAAATCTTAACTAATCCACCATCTTGAATATCAACAACAGCGCCTGTTACTTCGACTATTCTACGAATATTTTTTCCTCCAGGACCTATCAGTTCACCTACTTTATCTTCAGGAATAGAAATACATTCTATTCTAGGAGCATACTTTGACAATTCAACACTAGATTGTGCAATTGTTGTATACATCTTTTCTAAAATCTCTAATCTTGCTTTCTTTGCTTGATCTAATGCTTTCGTCATTATTTCAAAAGTAACACCATTAATTTTAATGTCCATTTGTAAAGCTGTGATACCATTTGTTCCACCAGCAACCTTAAAATCCATATCTCCTAAATGATCTTCTAATCCAGCAATATCAGTCAAAACAGCATAAGAATCATCTTCTTTAATAAGACCCATAGCAATCCCTGCAATTGGAGACTTAAGTGGAACCCCAGCTTGCATTAACGCTAAACAACCGCTACAAACTGTAGCCATAGACGAAGAACCATTAGATTCTAAAATATCAGAAACAATTCTAACTACATATGGGAAAGATTCCTCAGAAGGCATAGCATAAGAAATAGCTTTCTCGGCTAATGCACCATGACCTATTTCCCTTCTGCCTGGACCTGGTCTTCCACCAACTTCATTAACACTAAAGGAAGGAAAATTGTAATGTAAAAAAAACTTTTTCTTAAACATTACATTAAGACCATCTACCATTACTTCATCTTTTCCAGCACCTAAGGTAACTGTTCCTAAACTCTGGGTTTCACCTCTAGTAAATAAAGCTGAACCATGTACTCTAGGAAGAACATTTATCTCACAAGTAATTTCTCTAATTTCATCAAGTTTTCTTCCATCTGCTCTTAACTGATCATTAACAATCATCTTACGAAATTCTTTGCTCTCAAGCTTAGAAAATGCATTAGAAACATCAAACTTATGAGCTGAAACCCATTCCTGTCCGTATTTCTCTACTGCGAATTTACCAATCTGAGCCTGAACATCATCAATAGCTTTATATTTTTCAAGTTTTCCATCTACTCTAAAAGCCTTAACCATTTTATCTGTAAATTCTTTATCAATAACTGACCAAAAATCAGAATCTATCTGTTTTAGGGTAATATCCCACTTATCTTTACCAGCTACTTTAACAAAATCTTCTTGAAATGCACATAAAACCTTTATTGCATCATGACCAGTTTTAAGTGCTTCTAACATTTCGCTTTCAGTTAAAAAATCAGAACCAGCTTCTACCATGGTGATAGCTTCTTTAGTTCCTGCCATAGAAAGCTTTAACTTACTTTTCTCTAATTTATCAGCTGATGGATTTATTACATATTTCCCATCTATTAACCCTACAACAACTCCTGCTACAGGACCATTGAAAGGAATAGGAGAAATAAGAAGTGCCGCAGAAGCTGCTAATACAGCAACGCCCTCAGGATTATTAACTTCATCATAACTAAGAACAGTTACAGTAACATGAACATCATTAAAAAACCCTTCAGGGAATAATGGTCTAAGTGTTCTATCAGTTAATCTTGTAATTAAAGTTTCTTCTGTAGAAGGTCTACCCTCTCTCTTAAAAAAATTTCCAGGTATGCGACCAGCTGCGTACATTTTTTCTTGATAATCAACTGTTAAAGGGAAAAAATCTTGATCATCTTTTGCCTCTTGTTTAGCACAAGCTGTTGCTAAAAGAACTGTCTCTCCGTATTGAAGAAGCACAGCTCCTCCTGCTTGTCTTGCCATTCTTCCTGTCTCAACAGAAAGTTCGACGCCTCCAAGCGTTGTTTTTACTATTTTTTTATCCATTATACTACTCCTTCCTTATCTTACAACGTGGGTAGCAATGGATTTATTATCCTCTTAAACCTAATCTACTTACTACTTCTTTGTATCTTTCAGGACTCTTTAGATTTAAGTACTTTAATAGTCTCTTCCTCTGACCAACCATTAATAAAAGACCTCTCCTTGAGTGGTTATCTTTTTTATTGATCTTCAGATGTTCAACTAAATGATTTATTTTTTTAGTCAATATTGCTACTTGAACTTCCGGTGAACCGGTATCCCTATCATGTATTTTATATTCTTCTATTATCTCTGACTTCTGTTTATCTATCTGGCTCAATTTCTTCACCTCCTAGTTGGCCTCTATGTGCGTAATTTATAATAACTGACTGGCATTTTAACATAAATAAATAATTGTGGACAATTGATTTATTTGAATATCTAACTGATTTTTCTAAAAGTAATTTTCTTATTCAAGTAATACTGTACAATAAACATAAATCCCATGATTATAAACTTAGACAAAAATGCATTGAACCCCATTTTTGAAACTGTAATATATAGAAACGTTGTACTAACAGTAATTCCCAAAATACAAACCCCAAAATATGAAAAATATCTAACTAAAACATTTCCTTTTGTTTTAAAATTAAAAAATAGATTTAGAAAAAAATTGTTATTAAAACCTAAAAAAGAACTTACGATATTTGCAATTACTTCTCCAACCATAAAAAAATTATATAAAAGTGCAAATGAAAAAAAATCAAGAGCTGCACCAGTTAAGCCAATAATAAAATAACGAATGAATGTACTTTTTAGCATTGGAGGATTATAACATAAATGAATATATGGGTATAATTATTTTCAATATATTTAAAATCATCGTAAATTGTAATCGGTCATTTGTACTTCTGCTTAAAGACTAGCGACCATCCCTCCATTCCTCCAAACATCTATTCCTCTATTGAACAAGTTAACCATTGAACTTATAATTACCCACATGTGGAGATTACATGTAGATAAAACATTTTCTGCTGCTCATCAGCTAACAAAATACAGTGGACCCTGTGAAAACTTACACGGGCACACTTGGAAAATACAAATAGTTGTAGAGGGGAATGAACTAGATGAAGCTGGAATGTTAATGGATTTCAGAGTACTTAAAGATAATCTGCAACATTTTACTGACAAGTTTGATCATAAATTTCTTAATGATTTATTTGAGGAATCTCCTACATCAGAATTTATTTCTAAATATGTTTTTAAAGCAATCCAACCGCAACTTCCTGCTACCGTAACTCTAAAAGAAGTAAGCATCTGGGAATCAGAATCATCTAAAGCAACCTACTTTGAATAATGATAGACATTAATACACTCCTAATCGTCTGTTTCTTCACTTTCTTAATTAATATTACTGAATCCTTAGCCTACTGCATGCGTTACGCAGGACTAAAAACAAAACAAATATCAATTGCCATGGCCTTTGTAACATCAACTTTATTAATTTCAAGACTAAGCAATATGTTTCAAGCACCTTTACTTGGGAAAATGGTAGATAAAACTATCATGGTTGGAACAACAGAGTCTCTTTTACAACTTGAACATTCATTCAGAATGATTATTTTAGC
>JBAXBT010000086.1:0-6044 GCA_037141875.1 Candidatus Riflemargulisbacteria bacterium | reverse complement strand
TAAGCTCTGAGGGTCTAAAACTAAAATGATATTAGAAGTTATAAGCTCTTCCATCTTTGCATACTCCCAAACATAATAGTCAGCTGGTCCATTAATGAAATCAATATACGTATGGTCATTACTCATCACTGTTGGTCTATCAGCAGGTCTAAAAATAACAAATTTACAACCTTTCGCTTTATACATGCTAATTATTTGAGGATACTTCTGGAAAGGATTATTCCTATCGACAATACTTTTAGCTTGCCAAAAAAATAACGTATAACTAAGACAAATTATTGAGAATACAACTATCAATAACCTTCTTGTAGGCTTTACAAAAAATAATGAAAAAAGGAATAACGCTAAAGAAAAAGGAATTGAAATATAAAATAATGAATCATTATTAATTATCAGAATTACGCTAACTATTGTAAAAATACTTCCAAGTAAAACATTAACTATACTTAATTTTACATTTTTCTTTGCAGAATTTAATAAACTTGAAAGACCAAAAGAAATCAAAGTTATCAAAGGCACTGAAAGCATAACATAGGTTCTGACATCGGTTTGTTTATAAAACAATATCACAAAAACTGTATTTGAAATCAACCAAAGGAACGTAAATGCATATAAACTGAATTCCTTTTTAATTTCTTTTAAATCTATAATCACACAACTAGTCCAAGGGAACACCGATAATAATAAGAAAATTATTACTGACAAGTTAAAAGTAAATCCAAGATAGCTCGTATTATACTTACTTGTAATTGTAAAAGACCTAAGATAATCAATCCACAACTCACCAAAAGTTGGTTTCTGCATTAACAACACAGATGAAATTATTATTATAAAAAATAAAATATTTAACAAACCGTGTTTACTAATAAGTGTTCTAAACAATAAAACTCTAATCTCCTTATAACTAAGCAAAGAAACCACTGTCATTACAGGAAAAACTAAAGCAAATCCGCTCTTTATAAGAAAGCCTACTGCACAAAAAAAAGTAAAAAAATAAGCATACTTTATCTTCTTATATTTAATAAACTTAAAAAGCTCAAAATGACTAAGCATTAATGTTAAAGCAATCAACATATCAAGTTTAGGAGTCCTAGAAAATATAACTAAAATTAAACTTGTAAGTGCAACCATAGCAGAAAAAACTGCAGTATCTCTAGCTGCTTCCTTTAAAAGAAATCTATATAAAAGACCGACTAGTAAAAAAAACAACAACACATTTGTAATATGAACTGTTACTACAGAAACTCCGAATATCTTTGGAATTACAGATAATATCCAAATCCCAAGCGGTGGTTTATCCAAAAATGAAGAGATATCTCCAGGAGTAAAAACAGGAGCGAACCAAGCATTATAAATAACAGCATTTTTTATTGCTAAAGCATACATTGAAGCATCATCAATAATAAGAGGATTTATCGCTATCGTCAGAAGACTAATTATTGCAAATAAAAACATGCTAATAATAAGTATTTTATTATATTTATCAATCATTATTTTTCTCCCATATTATCCTTTATTATAAATCTATATTTCGATTTATAGCTATATTCTCCTGAAGATTTGACTTTATTGAAATCACTCCGATATAATCAAGTTACATAAATAAATTACAACTCAATTCTAACCTAATGCTTAAAGCGAAAGAAGTAATAAATGATTAAATCCTTTCTACATAATTTTCTCAAAAAAGAAAAAACATCAACTAATCTACTAATCAACGAATCAATATACCAAGAACTCATTGATTTAGCCGTTGATAGCATTATTGTTGGCGACTCTAAAGGAAACATTATTTACGCAAACTCTGCTACTTTAAACTTATTTGAGGTTCCACTATCTCAAATAGTAAATAAACATATAAACCAACTATCCTGGGAACCAAAAAGCATTAGCAACAATCCATTTCGTTTTGACTTGGTTAATGCCGGAGAAACCATCAGAAACATTAGAACTATATGCAAGCCTGATAAAAATGAGCGTATAGTTGAAATGTCAAGCAAGCTAATGGCTAGTGGCAATTACAAATCTATACTAAGAGACATCACTGAACAAAAAATAGCAGAAACAGCTATCATAGAAAAAGAAAATAATTACAGGCTTCTAGTTGAAAGCATAAAAGATGGAATAATCAAAACAGATGAAAAAGGAAAAATTGTAATTTGGAATAACAGTGCTGAGAAAATATTTGGATTATTAAAAGAAGAAGCCATTGGAAAATATTTATGGGACATTCAATATCAATTTATTACCCCAGATAAAAAAACGCCAGATTTTTATGAAGATCTTAAAACGAATCTCCTTAATTATCTTACCAATGGTAAATTAACTGATAGTTACTCCCATCAAAATGTTGTAATTTTAAAAAAAGATGGAACCACTGCTACAATTAATAGCTCTGCTTCCATAATCCCAACAAGTAAAGGTTTTGCAATAGCATCAATTATATCTGACATAACTGAACGTAAAAAAATTGAAAATAACATCCTTCAAAGGGAATCCTATTTAAGAGCTATCATAGAAAACCAACCAGGTTTAGTTTGGTTAAAAAACGAAAAAGGTCAGTTTCTTTCTGTAAACCAAGCTTTTGCTACTTCCTGTTGTATTGATAATCCTGAGCTTCTTTTAGGCAAAACAGATTTTGATGTTTGGCCCAAGGATTTAGCACAAAAATATATTGAAGATGATAATAATTTAATAAAAACAAGACAAGCACTTATTACTGAAGAACTAATACTTGATAAAGGAGAAATCAAATGGTTTGAAACCTTTAAAAAACCTGTCTTTAATAAAAATAATGAAATAATTGGAACAACCGGCTATGCTCTTGATATTACTGATCGTAAAAAAATTGAAACTGCAATATTTCAAGAAAAACGACTTTTCGAATACGTAGTTGAAAGCCTTCCAGTAATGCTATTCCTAAAAGATGCTAAAGAATTGAGGTTTGCGCTAATGAATCGCACAGGCGAGAAACTACTAGGGATAACAAAAGAAGAACTTTTGGGCAAAAACGACTTTGACTTCTTCCCAAAAGAACAAGCTGAATTCTTTATTAAAAAAGACAGAGAAACTTTATCTAAAAAGGAAAACATAGACATCTCCGAAGAACCAATTCAAACACACGATAAAGGAGAAAGAATTCTCAGAACACTTAAAGTACCAGTAATGAATACATCTGGTGAAGCTGAATTTTTGCTGGGATTTTCAATTGACATCACCGATCAAAAAATTGCTGAAAAAGAACATACAAATCTTCAAGCACAACTTGCCCAATCTAAAAAATTGGAATCAGTAGGACAACTTGCCGGTGGAATTGCCCATGACTTTAACAATATGCTTGGTGTAATTCTTGGACAAACAGAACTTGCGCTAAAAAAAGCAGATTCAAAAAATCCTATCTACCAAAGCCTATTAGAAATTAAAAATGCAGCAGAACGTTCTTCAAATCTCACAAAACAACTACTTGCTTTTGCTCGCAAACAACCGATGTCGCCAAAATTGCTAGATTTAAATAAAACCATTTTAGATATGATGAGTTTACTGAGAAGCCTAGTTGGCGAGAACATTTTACTTACATGGGTCCCCAACAAAGATGTAGACATAATAAAAATAGACCCATCTCAACTTGACCAAATTCTTGCAAACCTATGCATAAATGCCAAAGAAGCGATTAAAAACACAGGGGAAATATCAATAGAAACGTGTATCACCTGCTTTGATGAAAAATACTGCAAAACAAACACTGACTACCTGCCTGGAAATTATGTTCAATTAATCATAACAGACAATGGCTGTGGGATGAATAAAGAAACAATCTCAAAAATTTTCGAACCATTCTTTACAACCAAAGAGCTTGGCAAAGGAACAGGACTAGGGCTCTCAACTGTTTACGGCATTGTTAAACAAAACCATGGATTTATTACAGTTAACAGCACACCTGGAACTGGAACAATCTTCAACATCTATTTGCCTAAACACTCTGATGAAATACCAGAGAATACTAAAAAACCAAATATACTAAAAAATACAAAAAACATCTGTGACAAACAAACAATACTTCTTGTTGAAGACGAACCTATGGTAAGAGAAATGACAGTTGGCATGCTAGAACTACAAGGCCACACAGTCATCCAAGCCGAATCAGCTGAAGAGGCACTTAAAATAGCACAATCTAATCCAATAATAGATTTATTAATTACAGACTTGATTATGCCAAATATGAATGGTCGAGAACTATCCAATAAAATACTTTCAATATATCCTAATATTAAATGCTTATTTATGTCAGGATATACGGCTGATGTAATAGCAAAACATGGTGTATTAGAAAACAATATTCACTTTATAGAAAAACCCTTCACACTAGATACTTTAAGCGCCAAAATTCAAGAAGCACTAGAAAAATAACCCAATGACCAAATCCAAATCTTCCCAGCGTAACCTAGCGACAACTCCTTAAGTTCAAAGATGTCGCCATCCTTCCTTTATTAAGGAAGGTGCTCACAAGTTTCTATCTTTTGAACCGTTCTGCTCATTTGAGCGGATGGATTCACCATTGAACCAATGAACCAATGAACGTTATAATACCCCCATGGGAATACTAAAAGAAAAAGCAACAAAATACATCTCTCCTGTTTTGGGAAAATATTTTCCTGATTTGGAAGTTGTCAGTGGACAAGGGATTTATCTGTTTGATACAGATGGTAAAAAGTATATAGATTTTACCTGTGGCATTGGAGTCACGAATACTGGACACTGTCACCCTAAAGTCGTTAAAGCTATTGCCAAGCAAACATCTCACCTAATTCACATTTGTGCAGGCATCGCTCACTATGAACCTCACATTAAACTAGCCGAACGATTAGTAAAGTTGCTCCCTTTCAAGGAAGCATCAGTTGTCTTCTCTCAAAGCGGATCAGAGGCAGTTGAAGCTAGCCTCAAGCTTGCTAAGTACGTAACTAAAAAAAGCAAAATCATTGCCTTTACTCACGCCTTTCATGGCAGAACCTTAGGTGCATTATCTGTCACTTACAAAGAAAAATATAAAAAAGGCTATGAAGGATGGCTTATCGAAGATATTATCCGCCTTGAATATCCGTATCACTTTCATAACAGTAATCTTGAATACCGAGAATATGTATTTCAATGCATTGCTAGTTTTAAAAAAGCAATAATTGAAAACAATGATATAGCAGCAGTTATCATCGAACCTATCCTTGGTGAATGTGGTTATGTACCAGCTCCTGTAGAATTCATCCAAGAACTAAGAAAATTCACCGAAGAAAATGGAGTTCTTTTAATTTTTGACGAAGTTCAATCAGGTTTTGGTCGTACTGGAACTATGTTTGCTATGGAACACTATGATGTTGTTCCTGACATTGTTGCACTTGCCAAAGGAATTGCCTCTGGAATGCCATTAGGTGCTTGTGTTGCCAAAAAAGAATTAATGGACAAATGGACTACAAGTGCTCATGGAGGAACCTATATAGGAAATCCAGTCTCTTGCGCTGCCTCTCTGGCCACAATAGATGCTGTTGAAGAAGAAGGTATGCTCGACAATGCCTATGAAACAGGCAAACTAATAGTTTCTCTACTTAACGAAGCAAAAAAAACTCTACCAGTTATAGGAGATGTACGAGGAGTAGGACTAATGATAGGAGTAGAATTCATTAACCCAACCACTAAAGAACCTGACTCGGATATAGTTAAAAAGATTAAACTAAAAGCCCTAGAAAAAGGTCTTATCCTAATTAGCTGTGGAGATAGTGACCAAGTCATTCGATTAATCCCTGCGCTTATTATTACAAAATCACAAGCTAAAGAAGCCATTGATATCTTTATCAGCTCTATTCAGGAAAGTCTTTAATGAATAATCTAGTTGTTGGAAAGAATGCGGTATTACAACTGCTTCTTTCCGGTCAAAAAACACACCAACTATTAATTAATAAAAGCTCAAAGCACGATGAACGCATTAGCTATATTATTGAAATAGCTGTCGACAACAATATTCCATATCGTCTCGTTGAACAAAAAGACCTTGATAT
>JBAXBT010000085.1:0-6048 GCA_037141875.1 Candidatus Riflemargulisbacteria bacterium | reverse complement strand
CTTCATAAATCCATCAAATTTTATTATTTTACCAATGGTTTCAAATCCATATTTGTTATTATTTTCTGGTGAAAGACTAATGACAGTGTTTTCTATTTCTGCTTCAGGCATCTGTGTAGCAACTGTTCTTTTCCAAATTAAGGTATAAAGCTTTAATAAATCCTTATCTAATTTGTTGCTAAGAGAATCTGGAGTAATGTTAATATTAATTGGCCTAATCGCTTCGTGTGCTTCTTGAGCTCCTTTTGACTTTGTTTTAAACTCTCGATGTTTAGATAGTGAATAATTTTCACCCATAGTTTTCTTAATGTATCCACTTATTTGATCAAGAGATTCTGCTGAGATATTAAGAGAATCAGTTCTCATATAAGTAATAAGTGCAATTCTGTCGTTATCCATGTCTATACCTTCATAAAGTTGTTGTGCTAATTTCATTGTAATTGCAACAGGTAAGCCAAATTTTCTATGTGCTTCTTGTTGAAGTGTTGATGTTGTAAAAGGAACGGAAGGGCTTCTTCTGCTCATTGTTTTCTTAACATCTAATACTTTAAAAAGAAAATTTTTTGGTATAGTTATTTCAATTTCTTTATTATTTGTTTTTTCATTAGTTGTTTCTTTTATGTTTGGATTCGAGAATATCTCATTAATAATATTTTTTACTTGTTCAATATCAGTTATTTCGGCTTTTTTACTAGCTATAGAGCTTAATGTAAGAGGTATGTTTTTTTGTGAGTGTAACCCAAGTCCTTTTACTTTCCATTGTTCTTTAGTGTTAAACTTTTGTATTTCTTCTTCTCTTTCAACAACAAATCGAACTGCAACTGATTGAACTCTTCCAGCACTTAGTCCTTTTCTTATTTTTTTCCAAAGTAATGGCGATAGTTTGTAACCAACAAGCCTGTCTATTACTCTTCTAGCTTGTTGTGCATTTACTAGATTAAGATCTATTTTCCTTGGGTTATCTATAGCTTTTAAAATAGCTGTTTTGGTAATTTCATGAAAAACAATTCTTTCATAATCAGCGTCTTTAATTTTTAAGGCAGTTTGGATGTGCCATGATATAGCCTCTCCCTCTCTATCTTCGTCGGTTGCTAGCCATATTTTTTCAGCGTTTTTTGCTAATTCTTTAAGTTCAGTGACTATTTTTTTCTTTTCTTTGGATACTTCATACGTTGGAGTAAAGTTGTTCTCGACATCTACACCTAGCTCTTTGGCAGGTAAATCAATAATATGTCCCATAGAGGCTTTAACAACATAATCATTACTCAAATATTTAGAGATGGTTTTTGCTTTAGCTGGTGATTCTACAATTACAAGATTTTTTACCATATGCGTTAATGTAGCTCCTTTATAATACCTGAACGATTTTAACCTCTATGGAACCATTTATCAATTTCTTTTTCATCAAAGGTTTTTTCTATTGGTCTTCCATGTGGACAGCTTATATTGTTATCGCAATTTAGCCAGTCGTTTACTAAAGAAATCTTTTCTCTTTCCTCTAGGAAATCACCAGCTTTAATAGCTGCTTTACAGGCAATAGTCGTATAGGTTTTGGTGATTCTATCCTTGCTGTCTTTTCTGTTATCATCAATTATTTCTTTTATTAGTTCTTTATGGTCAGTATTTGAAGGAAGATCTGTAGGGACTGAGCGGATTATTAAGCTATCCTTACCAAAAGTTTCAATAACATACCCAGTCGTTTCAATAATTACCTTAATTTCTTCAAAAATAATAAAATCTTGTTGATCTACAAAAATATTTTCAGGGAAAAGAAGTTCTTGGCTTCCTTTCGTAGTTTTCCCTGACTTTAACTTTTCAAACAGAATTCTTTCATGAGCAGCATGTTGATCAATAATGCGTAATTTATTATCATAATAAAAGAGCAAGTACATATCTTTGAACTGAAAAATATTATTAACTTTTATCGAACTTTCATTACTTACTGTTTTTCTTGTATTAGAAACAATCGGTGATTCCTTAATTATTTCTTTATACATTTCAATTTGTTGTTTATTTTCAAAAAGTTCTGTTGGTTTATATGTAATTTGATTTTGTTTTTGAATAGGTTTTATTTCATTCTTATATTGTTGTTCTATTATTTCTGTTGGTATTTCATTTTCATTGGATGATTGAAAAGTTTTTTTTATAGCTTTAAAAATAGAATCGAAAATAAAACTTTCTTTATATAATTTAATTTCTGTTTTTGATGGATGAACGTTTACATCTATTTCCGAAGGATCTGTTTCTATGTTTAAAAAAAGGTATGGATACATATTATTTGGGAAAATGAATTTTGTTGATTGAGAAATTGCCGCATGAAAGGTGTTATTATTTACCATTCGTTTATTTACAACAAATAGTTGTTTTTCTTTATTAGCTTTGGTTTCCTTTGGGGTAGAAATGTAACCGTTAATTTTAATACCCAAGTCAGCATAATTGATTTGCAACATATTCTGAAAAACTTTAAAGGAGTGAATGTCTGATATTACTTCCTCAATTTTGTTGTTACCTGTTGTTGCTGATATTTTCTTATTATTATTAAAAAGTTGAAAAGCTATTTCAGGATGAACTAAGGATAGACCGTGTATTATTTTTAAAATATGTGCAAATTCAGTGCTTTCTCCCTTGAGATACTTTTGTCTTGCAGGAATATTGAAAAATAAATCCTTAACAATTATCGTTGTTCCTTTAGGAAGATAAAGCTTTGTTTCAGTAAATATTTTCCCAGATTCGGTAATTATTTCGATACCCTTTTCCTGGTCTTTTAAATTTGTTTGTATTGTAAATCTTGAAACAGAAGCAATGCTTGGGATGGCTTCACCTCTAAATCCCATACTATCAAGGAATAGAAGGTCTTCTACATTAGATATCTTAGAGGTAGCATGTCGTATTAGAGACATTTTTGCGTCTTCGCTGTCCATTCCAGTACCGTTATCGGACACTTTGATTAAGGATTTTCCACCTTCTTGAAGTTCTATTTTGATATTTGTGGCTTTAGCATCTATAGCATTTTCTACTAATTCTTTTACTACAGATGCAGGCCTATTTACTACTTCTCCAGCGGCTATCTTATTGATTGTATTTTCATCAAGAAGCCTAATAATACCCATTATTTAATTGCGATTGCGGCTCTAACAAACTCTCTAAACATTGGATGAGGAGAATTTGGTCTGCTTTTGAATTCTGGATGATATTGAGAAGCAATAAAAAATGGGTGTTTAGGATACTCTACAACTTCGACTAATTTATTATCAGGTGATGTTCCAGAGAATACTAATCCATTTTCTTCACAGATGCTTCTGTATTCATTATTAAATTCATAACGATGACGATGTCTTTCAGAAATATTTGTTTGTTTGTAACATTCATAAAGAAGTGTTCCCTCTTTGATTGTACATGGGTAAGCCCCTAATCTCATTGTTCCACCTTTATTGGTGATGTATTTCTGGTCTGGCATAAGGTCAATAACAGGATGGTCTGTTTTGAGATCAAATTCTTTGCTGTTTGCGTCCTTATATCCAAGAACATTTCTAGCGAACTCAATAACAGCCATTTGCATACCAAGACATAGCCCAAGATATGGAATATTATTTTCTCTAGCGTATTTAATGGTAGTAATCTTGCCCTCTACTCCTCTTACTCCAAAACCTCCAGGAACCACAATGCCTTGGACATCCTTTAATGTGTTTTTGAAATCTTCCTCACAAAGATTTTCAAGTTTTTCACTATCAATCCAAACTATATCAATTTTATGATCATTATATAGTCCAGCATGGTAAAGAGATTCTACAACTGAAAGATATGAATCATTAAGACCAACATATTTGCCGACTATTGCAATTTTGATTTGTTTTTTCGCTCCGTATAGCTTCTTAACCATTTCTTCCCAGTCCTTCAAGTCTCTTTCCTTTGCTTGGGTAAGTTGTAAATAGTCTATAACTATGTCATCCAGTCCTTCTTTTGCAACATTTAAAGGAACTTCATAAATAGATTTTACATTAATTAGTTCTATTACAGCTCTTTTTTCAACGTCACAGAATAAGGATATTTTATCTTTAACATCTTGCTCTAATGCTTTTTCTGTTCTAAGACAAATAATATCTGGCTGAATCCCTAGACTTCTAAGTTCCTTAACACTGTGTTGTGTTGGTTTTGTTTTAAATTCACCTGAAGATGAAAGATAAGGAATTAAAGTTGCATGTATATGAACAGAGTTGTGTCTCCCAAGTTCTTTACGAAATTGTCTGATAGCTTCTAGAAATGGCAGTGATTCAATGTCACCTACTGTTCCGCCTACTTCTATTATTACCACATCAACTTCATTTACTTCTGATACTTTTCTAATATGGTCTTTAATTTCATTTGTAATATGAGGGATAACTTGAACCGTTCCACCAAGGTAGTCACCTCTTCTTTCTTTAGATAAAACATTATGGTAAATCATCCCAGACGTAACATTGTTAATTTTACCAAGGTTTTCATCAATGAATCTTTCATAGTGACCTAAGTCTAAGTCTGTTTCAGCTCCATCATCTGTTACATATACTTCACCGTGTTGAAAAGGTGACATAGTCCCTGGATCTGCATTTAAATATGGATCAAGTTTTTGGATAAGAATTTTGAACCCTCTATTTTTTAAAACTCGTCCTAATGATGCAGCAGCTATACCGTTGCCGAGCGATGAAACAACTCCTCCAGTTATGAAAACGTATTTAGCCATTTATATTCACTTCTCCTTCCTTGATAATTAGATGTAACTTAGTGATTCTTCTTCTATAAACATGAAGTACTTGAATTTTTATTAAATCATTCTCAAATACATCACCTTTTTGAGGCATTTTACCTAATCTGTTGACCATAAATCCAGCTAAAGAGTCATAATCTTCTTCTTCAGGAAGATTAATATTTAGTTCATTATTTAAGTCTGATACATTTATCAGCCCTGAAACAATATATTCGCCGTTTTTTTCTGTAATCATTTCCTCTTCTTTTACATCATATTCGTCTTGGATTTCACCAATGATTTCTTCTATCACGTCTTCTAATGTAACTAATCCACTTGTTCCACCATATTCGTCAACAACAATAGCTATGTGTGTTTTCATTTTCCTAAGTTCATTAAGAAGTTCATCAATCTTCTTAGTTTCTGGAACATAATATGCTGGTCTTATCATTTCTGGGTCTAATGATACATTCTCGTCCCATTTATCCATTGGTACTGCCAAAATATCTTTGGCATAAATAAAACCAATGATATTATCTATTCTTTCTTTATAAACTGGTATCCTTGAATGCCCATACTTTGTTATGAGCTTAATAGTTTGAGATAAGTTGGTTTGCATTTCAATTGCAATAATGTTTGGTCTAGGTGTCATGATTTCTCTAGCAATGATATCTCTAAATTCAAAGATAGAGGTTAGCATCTTTTCTTCATTTTCTTCTAATACCCCCTCTTCTAATCCAAGATTAATAAGAAGTTTTATTTCATTTTCTGATACTAGAGAGCCTTTCTCTAATAAATTGCCTTTGCTGACCTTTAAAATGACCTTTGAAAGAAGGTTTAGAACTATTATCGCTGGAGATAAGATGATTGAAAGGTAATAGATAGGACGACTTAATTTTATAGAAAATATTTCAGCTTTTTTTAAAGCAACATTTTTAGGCGTAATTTCTCCAAAGATTAATAGAAAGATAGTCATAAAAAGTGTTGAACAAACAGCTATCAGCGTTTCATTCTTTACTCCCATCTTAGTCATTACATCTATAAAAATAAAAGTTGATATGGTCGAAGCAAGAATATTTACAACATTATTTCCAACTAAAATAGTTGTTATCATTTTCCCTGGTTTTTGAAAAAGTTTATGTATATATTTTGAGCTTTTAGGATGTTCTGCCTCTAGTTTTCTTCGTTTTAACGGAGAAAGTGAAGTAAGAGCAGTTTCAGAAGCTGAAAATATAGCAGATAGCATAACTAGGATGCATAAAAAAAATATTTGTAAGTAAAGCGAGTTATATTCCACTAATAATCCTATGTTAAATTGACTGAAT
>JBAXBT010000084.1:0-6057 GCA_037141875.1 Candidatus Riflemargulisbacteria bacterium | reverse complement strand
CCAGATGTCGGAAAATATCCATAAGTTGCATTTCCACCAGTTGGGTTAGTTGCTGTAAGTGATAAGTGATCAGCTATATCATCTGTTATGGAATTGGCATGCCCAGTTGTTTGTACCTTAATTGTATCTGCTCCAGTTCCTCCATTTAATATATTTACTTTACCACCATCTAAAGTTATTTTGTCGTTCCCTGCATCACCCTCTATATAATTTGACTGTGATGTGCCTTGTAATAGTATTGTATCATTTCCTTCTCCGCCACTTATTCCGTGTGCCATAGAATTTAAAGATAAAGTTATAGTATCATCACCATTGCCTCCACTGATGGCTCCTGCCCTAGAACTATTAGTTAAGGTTATTATATCGTTTCCATCTCCTCCAACTATTGAAGTACTAATAGCGCTTTCTTTTAATGAAATTACATCAGCACCCATTCCAGCATCTATTGCATTTACTTTAGAATTCCCTTTTAGAGTTATAGTATCAACACCAGCTCCGCCACTTATTAAATTTACTGATGCCGTTCCTTCTATATTTATACTATCATTCCCAGCTCCAGCATTAATTTCGCCTGTTACTTTAGACGCACCTTTTAATGTGATTGTATCAACTCCTACTCCACCCGTAATTGAATTTACTGTACTAGATCCATCTAAGGTTACATTATTAGCTCCATCCCCCATAGTTATTGAGTTGACTGCTACATCTTTAACAGTAATAGTGTCATTACCTGCTCCAGAATCAATATTTATTGCCTTATCATGATATAGCCTTGTAAGATCATATATAAATGTAGTGCCATTTGCTTTATACGTTAAAATATTATGACCATTGGCATCTTTTGTAAGATCTATATTATCCGCAGTTGCTCCTCCTGTTATAGTAATACTATTCCCATCAGCTGCGACGACTACCAATGAACTTGGTGGCTGTATTTCAGCTTCTAATAAATCAGTTACGTCAATTCCTGCTGCTTTTTCTAGGATATCTCCTCCACCTCCGCCTCTAACAGTCATTTGAGCAGTAGCAGCAACACCGTAATCTCTAGTTAAATAATAAGGGACATTATTATATGTTAATAAAATACCATTACCTGATTTAGTAAAATTAAAAGTATCCTTGCCATGTGTGCCATTGATTGTATAAGTACTGTCTTGTTCATTAAAAGACATAAAAGAAGGTAATGGTAATGGTACAGCTGCTGTATAATAAGAATCTGCATTATTCGCATCTTCCATTACTATATTAGATGATAAATTAACATTTAACTTTTCTACTCCATTCACAGAATAACTAAAATCATAGCTGCTCTTATTTAGCTGGTTATTCGCATAGAAAGATTCATTAATCTGTGCATAATTACCATCCTTATCAGTAATTAGTTGTGCAACATCCAATTTAACTTCCTGGTCATTCATCATAATCCCTACAACAACGTGTCCTTGTGCTCCATTTGCTTGCAGATCAACATAAACATTTACATCCTCTGCAGGAAATCCAGCTGCTAAGAGTAAACTTGCGGCTAGATTGGAAAGGTCTTCACAGTCACCTGATTTAGTACTTAATGTTTCATTTACTGTATTCCAAGCTTCACCTGCAGAATCAGGTTCATAGGCAAAATTATTAGCAAGTAAATTCATAATAAGCTCTAATCTCATCTCTTCTGCCATATCATCATTAATGCCGAGATCAGCAATAATACCTAAAATATATGCATTTTCAGGTTCGATAAACGCACTTACGTTGGTTGAAACCTCTCCTCTTCCTTGTGAGGCTGTTACGCTAAATGAAGATTCATAGGTAGCAGAAGTTGCTGTGGTGGAAGTTGCTTGCTGCACTGTAGATTGATAAGTGGAAGAAACTTGAGCACCTGTTACTCCAATATCAGCGAAACTGCCTTGATATTGAGCTGTTAAAGTGCTATCTATTTCATTACCAACACTGGAAAAGGAACTATCTATTTTAGATGATTGTACGGCACCTACTCCGCTAATATCTAATGATGATGAATCGATTCCAGCTTGTCCTGACATATTTTCCCCCATAAAAGTTCTTACAGGTTTAATATCGACAATTTTCTTCTTTTAAATGTATGAATATTTTATGGTCTGTTTTAGATGTATAGAGGGATAGAAGAATGGAGGGATGGAAAAAGATTAATTACTAAGAGATACCAATCTTATACTGTCTCTAACGAAAGTATATGCTGCTCTTGCATTGCCTACACTAGAGTTAGCTTCACCCTCTCCAAAACTAACTTTCAAGGTATGTTCCTTATCAAAGGCATGGCCTAGATCAAAACAAAGGTATGGTTCCTTTTTAATCACATCTCCCTTTGGAGTTCCATCTGGGTTCTCTGCATTAGCAATAAATGCATCCAAATAACTTTCTACTGTTGGGTATTGCTGCCTTTCAGCGTCACTCAATTGATATTTTATCCTATCATCGACATATCTTCTTATAGTTGCATCAGAAACCACTAAATCTGTATTCTTAACTTCAGGACCAATAGCTGAAGGATGTTTATTCTCATCACTTCTTGTTAATCTTCTTCTGTGATGACCAGTTATAGAAATATGAACAATATTTGCAGCACCATTCTTTTGAATTGCCTGAATTAACTGTGATTTATCACCAAGTATAGGTATTAACATAATAAAACCAGCTTTTTGCTGTTTAATAAAATAATCTGTTGATAATAATGTATCTTTCAGAAACTCTTGATCTTCAATAATTTGTTCACCTTCTAGACTAAAACGGTACAAATTGTTAGAACCGCCATAATACCTTAAAATTCTATCAAAAACATTTTGACGATACTTTATTGGCTTTTTACTTACAGAATAAGTAGTTACTTCCTGACTTTCTGGATTTTCAACCTTAATTTTAGTTTCCTTATAAGTAGTCTTAGGCTGTATTAGTGTTGCAGCTATACTATTTAAAATAGTTCTTAAATTATTAATTTGATCATGAAGTTGTTCTGGAATAGCCTCTTTTGTTATACTCAATACGCCATCTCTATCAAGATTTGCTTGAATCCTATAATTATTGAAAATAAAATCTATCTGAGTATCCCCGCTATTATCTCTTTTCTTTGTTTGAATCTGCTTTAAAATCTCTTTTAACGGCCCATCATATTCTTGAAGAATTATAGTTTTATTCTCTACTTCATTTGGACTAAAATCATTCCTCCAACTAGCTAACGCTTTATCAAGCAATGTAATAAAATCGCCATCTGGTTTTTCCTCAATTTTTTTTATTATATATTGAAGAACTATTTCCTTTGTCCTTATTATCTCTGCAGTTTCTATTTCTTCTAAACGTTTTATTTCTTCATCTAATACTTTGTCGGCTTCTTTTTGTTTTTGCACTTCAGCTTCATGTTGAATTCTTCTTACTTCTTGTGCTTGTCTTAGACGTTCATCTCTAATAAGCTGTCTAATCGTCTGTATGGTTTGCCGTAATGTTACTAAATTCTCATTCGCGGTTTGCACAAGTGAACTAATCTGGTCAGCTATAGCTTCGCACTGTTTAGCTTTGACATTTAAAGCAGCATTAACTTGCTGATAATTTAATCCTAGAATTTCAGTAACAGCAATTTGCATACTCTCATCAGTTGGTCCTACATAGGACTCTGCAGCCTCTAATGCCATAAGTGCGATGTCTACCTCATTGTCTTTAATGCTTTGCAGTTTTGGGATGTATTCTTTTATCTCAGCTATAATCTTCTCTAGTTGAGCTATTCTTTCTTCTAAACTAAGAGTTTCATTAATATTAGTATTCGCTAAATTAGTAATTTCTTTAGATAAAGAATCTATCTGAGTTTGTTCAGAGGTATCTTTAATTAAAATATCATTAATCTGTTTTAATTGTTTCTTAAAAATTAATAATAGTCTGTCTGCTTCTGCTTTTTTCAACTCATTTGCTATACGTGTATCCTCTACTTCTTTTGATATTTTTTCTTCTTGAATTTTTGATATTCTTCTCTGAGAAAGTTCAAGCTCTATACCTTTAATTTTCAAGTCTATTATTGACCAAATATTGCCAATTAATTTCATCTGAGCATCTTTATCTAAATGCTTCGTAAGAGCCTTCAAAACAGAATTCGGTTTATGATCTTTTATATTTACTAATAAAGCTAATAAACTCTTTAATCTATTATCTGATGATTCTTTAACTGTAAGTAGAAAATCATCAGCTACATAAACACTATCTAACAGAAAAGTAAGATTAGAGGCATTGTCTTGACTATGTAAGTTAGAAATAATTTCAATAATTTGCTTTTTATTTTCTGTATTTGTTATTGAGTGACTAAGTAACTCAAAAAGATAAGAAAGTTTTGTTTTATTAAAGTCTGATTCTATCAAAATATGATGAGTATATTCGTTGTAAATATTTATGTATGATTGATCCATCTCTTTCAATTTGTTAAAAAAATCACTGAGGTTTTCAAAATTATGATAATTATTTACCATAATCATCCTTAAAATAAACATAAATTGTTGATAAGGCATATTCATGTTTTGATTTATAACACTATCTGGCAACAGATTTATTGATTGTAATTTAGCCAATGGACTTGAGGAAAAATACTTTGATACAGATAAAAGATTTTCTCGATATGTTTGACCTGTTTGCATATCTATATCCATAAACCCATCTTCACTTGCGATTATTTCATGCATACTATTTTTTATCTGAACGAAAAGACGAAATTGTTGATAGTAAATAATAAATAGTAATGCGTTTTTCATAGCACTAAGCGCTTCGATCTGGTGTAAGGACATTTGAGTAATACCTTCGCTTCTTAACTCATTAATTCTATTTTCTATTAATGGATACATCCAACTAGCTGTTTTATTGTGACGATCAGGATGCTGATTCATACTTTCAATTAAAGGGTCTTTATCGTTACTAAGGTCCATAATCATTTCCTTATACATTTCATTTAAATTCTCTGAATGGTTTGATAAACACTTAATTGGCTTTGATAATATGGTAAAGAAATCTGCTGTCTCATTTCTTGAATAAAGCATTACATATATATAACCTAACAACAAAATTGAATCTTCAGTAATATTGACATTGGGATTCTCCAAATAATCAACATTTAAAAGCAAATCCCCAACTTTTAAGTGAATATAGGCACATACTTCTTTAAATAATTCTTTACTAAAAGAACGATTTGCATGAAGTAAAAGATCTGACAATAAACAAATCAATTCAGTGCTAGGGTTTGACACAAATCCTTTTTCTGTAATGTAATCGACTAAAGGTTTCCAATGTTTAGTAAGAATTGCTGGAACGTATTCTTCATCTCTAAAAAAATTTAAAAATGAAGGTAATACATGAACTAATTCTTCATCTAAGCCTCTTTCAGCAATATCCTTATCTAATTGCGTATACATTTCTTTTGCAAATATTGATATCCTTGTGTCATTTTTAATGTTAACCTTCCTTAAAACATTAAAAAATATAGTCAATCCACTTAAGTATTGATTCCCTTTATATTTTCCTAGTATATTAATTAGTTCGATTGATAATTCAAAATCATATCCTTTTTTAAAGAATTCCTCTGGGTTTTGTAATATTTCCGTACTTAATAGTTTTATAGCATCAAGGCCGCCGCCATGAATATTCATAAAGTTCATTAACTTCTTTATATCAAAGACCTTTAAATATACATTGCTCCTTATTATTCCGTCATCTTCATCACTAAAACTAAAAAATAGATCTTGAAGGCTCCTAAGAAGAGGCATAGAAAAAGCATTATCTCCTAAAACTTCCATCTGTTTTAGTTCGCCTAATAGCCAATTTAATCCATTTGACTTAATACTTACGGTTTTATTATTCATAATTCTTAATATTTATCGGAACTCAAATATATTTATTGCAACGAAAAAACTTGATGAATAGAAAATTAGAGGGATAGATGTATGGATGAAGGGAGAGGAAATAAATCCAAATGTCAAAATTTATGTTTATTTGTTCTTGGATTTATCTTTACATTCAAATTAAACAATTAAACAGCGACGCAGTCGCCTAAACACATAAACA
>JBAXBT010000083.1:0-6112 GCA_037141875.1 Candidatus Riflemargulisbacteria bacterium | reverse complement strand
TCTGATTTGCAATTTAATGGGGAAGATGGTGTGGTTAGATATCAGAATACCTATGTTAAGGTTCCTAAGAAGTCAGAACTATTTTTTGATAAAGAAGAATTAAAAGTTGTAACTGGCTCTCAGCAAGAAATCAAGTTTATGGCACAAGTGGACAGGTTGGTATTTAGAGAAAATAAATATTGGTTGGTGTTTGATGTTAACTCTAGAATAGTTTTAGATAAGAATGGGAACCTTTCTTTTCTTCATCAGGACAATTTGGCTGTTTTAGATAAAACAAAAGGCGTTATTAAGGCACATGATATGAATATTATTATTGCGGATGGAGCAATAATAAGAGTAACAAAGGATTCTGTTTGTCTTAATGAAATAGTAAAAATTAATCTCAAAGACAAGATAGTTAGAGTTGCTAAAAGTAAATTCTTTTTTTCTGGTCAGGTTGATGTTTCTATGAATAAAGCTGAAGTTGTTTTTGGTATAAAGAATAAGATGATACGCGTGATTCCTTATAAAAAACAAATTTTTATAAACATAGGTGGCAAATTGGTAGTAGTTACCATCTCTATCGGGATAGCGGTCGATGGTAATGGCAATATTGCTTTTGATTATCAAAATAGTTTAACCACTTTGGATACTGATTATTTTGTAATGAATGTAGGTGGTGCTATTTTTAGTTTTGGGGCTATAGATGATTGTTGTTACGAGTTCTTAGGTAATCAAATAGCTGTAGGTTCTCAAAAACAAAATGTTTTAGAGTTATTAAAAACGATGCTGGCAAGTGATTTGAGTGAAGTGATGAATAAATCTAATTTAGAGGATTTGATAGAGACTTTGCTTTGCACTGACATGAATAGTTTCTTGAATTCAAATAAACTTTTTGGTTCAGGGATGGATATAAACGTTATGATGGATTTGGTTAAAGGTAGTATTTTGGGAAGGATTACAGGTTCTGGTGAATCTTGTTTTGCAATAATTAATAAGGAGAATATGGATCAGGTTGTGATGGGAGATAAGAAGTATCCTATAGTTCAAGGAAATAATTTCTATGTGCCAGTGAATATGGAGTTTTTGCAGGGAGTTTTAAAATTCAAAGATAAGAAAGTATACTTTGTGGCTTAGCTACTTTTTTAAGTCTAGATAGAAGTTTTCATATGGTTCAAATGCTTCTAGATAAATAGTATCATTGTTTAGTATTCTGTATGCTAATAGCAATAGCAGGGTTTGGAATTTGAATTTATATATTTTGATGCCTAACAAATAATGTATTATTTAAATACCAAAAGTTTTCCCATTCATCTTATAAATATACGTAAGTATTTCTGCTACAGTTGAGTATAGTTCAGCTGGTATCTCTTTGTTTACCTCACAAGCTTTAAATAGCGCTCTAGCAACAGGTGGGTTTTCTACGATTGGGACATTGTTTTCTTTGGCAATTTCTTTAATACGTTCAGCTATTAGATTCATGCCTTTTGCTACTACTTTTGGAGCACGCATTTCCTTTGCATTGTAACTGATAGCTATTGCAACGTGTACGGGGTTAGTGATAACAACATCAGCCTTAGGTATGTCTGACATCATACGTCTTCTGGCCATTTCCATTTGTTTTCTTCGGATTGCACCTTTGACAATAGGATCTCCCTCTGTTTTTTTGTACTCGTCTTTTATCTCTTGTTTGCTCATTTTTAATTGTTGATTTCTGTTATATCTCTGGAAGGCATAATCAATTATTGCTATAACAACAAAAGCTAAAGTTATTTTTATAAGTATTTTCATTGCAATGGCAGAAAGTGTCATCAGATTGGCTTCGGTTCCTTGGAAAAAGAAATTGACTATAAGTTGCAGATTAGATTTTATGGTGTCATAGGCAAGCCAGCCAACAAACGTAATTTTGGCGATAGATTTGAATAAGGTAGCCAGCGCGTTTTTGGAGAAAAGATTTTTGAATCCTTTAATGATACTAAGCTTGTTAAGGTTTGGTTTAATTGGTTCAAAGGTTAAGAGAAAACCAAATTGCATTAAATTACTAATGATAGCTGCTGCTGCAAAGATAAGCATTACTGGTCCGATGATTATCATGATATGGAAAAGCATTTCCATGGAAAGCGCTCCAATGGTATCCATATTTACTTCTATTTGATATGAGTGAATATAATAATTTTTCGTCATGTAGAAAAAGTAGTCATAAAGTGGTTTCCCTCCTGCTTTTAATAATAGAACGGTAACTACTAAAGTAACGGCGGTACTAACTTCTGGGCTTTTAGCTACATTTCCTTTAGTTCTTGCTTCTTGTTGGCGCCGGGGCGTGGCCTTTTCTGTTTTGGAGGGATCTGCCATCAGAGGACTCTAAGTATAGTTATAATATGACCATACATTAATTCTGGGATGCTTAAAAAGTAGTTACCATAGAAAATGAAAAGCAAGAAGAGCATCATAAACCCAGCAAGCGCTTTTAGTGGCATGCCTGTCAGAAAAACATTCATTTGAGGTACGCTTTTAGCAATTACACCAAGACAGAAGTCTATTAAAAAGAGGATGGCCATGACTGGAGCAGCGAATTGCATACCAATGATAAATGTTTGAGTGAGTATATTCATAAATGTTTCGCTGAATGCAGTTGTGAAAGTTAGAGTGCCAATTGGTAAGATATCGAAGCTTTGAAGCAACCCAAGAATTATCAAATGATGCCCGTTAAAGGTTAAAAATAGAAGGATAACAATAATATATTGAAGTTGACCGACTAGCGATTGTTGCTCTCTTGTAAGCGGATCCATAATGCTTGCGATATGCATTCCCATTATTATGTCTATTAATTTGCCGCCAAATTGAATCATATTAAAGGCTAAGCTAGCTATGAAACCTATAAGGGTGCCTATTATTGCTTCGGTTAGAATAAGGATACCAAAGATTAGTATATGGATGTCTTTATAAGCTAGAGAGGATTGACCATGGAATTGAAAGACAACATAGCTAATATATAGTGAAATAAGGACTTTTATGTGAACTGGGATAATCCTTGTGGCAAAGATAGGAGCCGTTACAAATATGCCGGATACTCTTACAAAAATAAGGAGGAAAAGATAAAATTTTGATTGTTCAATCAGTTGTTCCATATTTCATCATCGCGCAAAAAATGCAATGGAAGAAAATACATAAACAGTGAAATCATGTAAGATATTTAGAAGAGAGCCACCAATAATTACTAAGAGTATTAGAACTGCGAAGAATTTTGGTACAAAGGTTAGTGTCATGTCTTGGATTTGAGTTACTGCTTGGATGATAGATATTACTATCCCTAAAACTAAAGTGGCTATGAGTATTGGTCCTGAAGTAATGATTATTATCCACACAGCTTGTCTGCCCAAGTTAATAATAAAAGTCTCACCCATGATTATCCAAAGCTCATTAAAAGTGATCTGACGATTAAGTTCCAACCATCAACTAAAAGGAACAATAATATTTTAAAAGGTAGCGATATCATGACCGGCGGCAACATCATCATCCCCATGGACATTAAGATTGCGGCTATAACAATATCTATTATGAGAAAGGGGATAAACAGCACAAAACCCATTTGGAAGGCAGTTTTAAGTTCCGAGATAACAAAGGATGCTGCCAAAATATGCGTAGGGATATCATCTTTATTTTGTGGTCTTAGCTTTGCATAACGTACAAATAATAAAAGGTCTTTTTTTCTTGTTTGTTTGAACATAAATTCTCTGACGGGGTCCATTCCTCGCTTGATGGCTAACTCTTGTGATATTTTGCCTTCAGTATAAGGTTTGATGCCATCATTGTAAGCCTTTTCGGCAACAGGAGTCATGATTAGAAAAGTTAGGAAAAGAGCTATTCCAACTAGTACTTGAGTTGGCGGTGTTTGTTGGGTACTTAACGCATTCCTAACAAACCCAAGTACAATAATTATTCGAGTAAAAGAGGTGAATAAAATAATGATAGATGGGGCTAATGATAAAACAGTAAGCAGCAAGAGCATTTGTAACGCAGAGTTAAGTGTGTTGGGGTCAGAGGATTGTGATACGGCAAGTGTTATTTGAGGTATTGATATCATTTTTTGAGGTTCTCTATTTCATCTGTTTTTCTTAAAATAGTTCTTAAAGCACTCTCGAATTTTTCATTGAGTGGTTTTTTGTCGAGGTTCTCAGAATCTTCTGCCAGTATCTCTAAGATTTCGTGCTCTTGTTTAATTACATCAAGAAGTTCAAGAGAGTTTTGGTTATTTGCTAAGATATAAAGTTTTTTATTTATTTTAATAAAGTCAATTGTTAGGGTTTGAGAGATAGTTATTTTCTTTAATAAATGTTCATGAGTTTTGGATTTATTTTTATTTAAGAAGTTAAGCAGTAGGTATATCCCATAAATAAGGAGTAGTACAAACAATAAGGAGAAAATAAAGCTTAATATATTTATTGACCCTGTTTTGATTCCGACATCATTTAAGTCAGAAGAGATTAAAGTGTTAAAAGTAGGATACCAGTCTAGAATATCATTAGTCATTTTTTGAATTTGTTTTGTTGTTTGTTATTTCTGTGATTTTTATAGCGAAATTATCGTCCACAACAACAACTTCACCTCTAGCTAACAATTTGCCATTGGCTAAAAGATCAACATGCTCTCCTGCGATTTTTTCAAGCTCTACGACTGTTCCGATACCAAAATTCAAGATTTCTTTAATGGATTTTTTAGTTCTTCCTAATTCAACTGTTAGTTCCAAAGGTATTTCTGTAATCATTCCTATGTCATTAACGATATTCTTTGTATTATCAGTAGATAGGTTTTTGAGTTGTGGCTCTGATGCTTTTTTCGAATCTTCAATATCGGGAGGTAACGCAGAATTTGCCGGAGAATCCATCTCAGGCATTTGATTTGAATTTGAATTTTTTTCTACCATGACATCATCCTTTTTTGAGATTTATATTATTGTATAATAAACTCGTTAAAATAGACATTCAATACTTTGCCTGTTTTTAAAATTAAATTACATTTAGTAATTATAGCTTTTCTAAGTTCATTTTTGCCTTCTACGGATTTAACATCATTAAAAGTTTTACTGGAAAGAATGTTAATAATGTAATTTCTTAGGATAGTTTCTTTGCCTGCTGAACCACCAGCACCTTCACCACCTTCACCACCTTTTCCTTTTATTTCTTTTTTTACTTCTTCATTATCTACTTCAAGATCAATAGTTGTTTTAAGAAATCTTCTTCCTCCATAATCTATAAGGTTTACTACAAATTCTCTCATCGGAACGAGAAGAAGCAGTTCCTCTGTTTGAACATCTACTTTTTCTTTATCTGATTTTTTTGTAAGTAGCGTTGCAGAAACTATGGTGGCAATTAATAAAAGCAGGACGACAGTTGCTGCAATTATGATAATAATTAATTTTTTAGAAGGCTTGAATGGTTTTTTCTCTTCTTTATTTGTTGATTCTTTATTTGTTGATTCTTTTTCTTCTGTTTTTTCCTTGTCAGCCATGTAGCTAATATACAGTACTAGCCTGACCTTTGACAATAATAACCGAAACTCTTCTGTTTATTTCTCTGTTTTTTTCTGAAGTGTTTGGAACAATAGGTTTGTATTCTCCATATCCTGCGATTGATATCCGTTCAGGTCTTATCTTAGATCTTTTTATAAAGATTTGAGCTACATTTAGTGCTCTTGAGGAGGAAAGCTCCCAGTTAGAGTGGTATCCTGATTTGATATTTGGAGCAATGTCATCAGTGTGACCTTCAATTATTATGTTGTTGTTAATATCTACAAGGGCATTTCCTATTTGTGTGAGAATATCAAAAGATTCGGGTAATAGCTCGGCACTCCCTGATTTAAAAAGGATTTGATTTTTAAAAGTTATTTCTACGTTACCATCATCATTGTATCTGCCTTGAACTCCGTCATCAGCAATACTTCTAGTTCTAACAATAAATAGGATGTCGTTGAGTTTGTCTTGCATACTTGGTTCAGTGTGTTCGTTTCCAATAGAGCCAGGCATTACATCTACTTGTGTTTCTACGTTTTGGGGAGCTTTGCGGTATTCTAAGATGGGGATATCCTTAAGAACAGATTGACCACCGAAGGCAGCATTAATCGAGAGTAGTGCTTT
>JBAXBT010000082.1:0-6160 GCA_037141875.1 Candidatus Riflemargulisbacteria bacterium | reverse complement strand
AGTGATTTTTTTGGGGATTAATGGGATTAACATAAGGAAAGCATCCGAGGGTGAGTTTTTACTTAAAGTCTATGATCCAGGATATTCAGATAAATATATTTTAAATATTAATGAAGAGTTTATTTTTTAATTTTGGGAAAATGGAACTATTTGTAATCAACAGTTGTATAATTTAATAAATAAGGAGGGTCAAATGAAAATAGTAAGTAGAAGTTTAATGGTTCTAGGAGTAGCTGGCATGCTTTTTGCTATGCCACCAGGAAAAGATTCTGATAAATCTTGTATGTCCAACTCAGGTGATAAAAATTATAAAGAGTCTGGGATGATGCATAACAAAATGTTTAAAGATTTAGATTTATCTAAGGATCAACAGGCAAAAATTAAAGAAATTATGAAGAAGCATAAATCAGAAGGTAAAGATAAAGAGGGATGCCCAAACATAATGGATTCCAGAAAAGCATTAATGGATGAATTGGATTCTGATAAACCTTCAGAGCAGAAGGTCAAAGAACTTAAGAAAGAAATTATTAGTATTCAAGAAAAGAAGTTAGATGAAATGATAACTATGAAAAAAGAAATGGATAGTGTTTTAACTAAGGAGCAGATTAAAAAGTTAAAAGAATTGAAAGCAAAGAAAATGTCAAAAGAACATAAAGAAGGCAAAAAGATGACAATGAAAGCTGGAGACAAGATGTAATAATCGTCATGAATGGTTTTGTATAGGAAAACATTAGGAGGGGAAAATGAAGATAGCAGGTAAGAGTTTAGTTATTTTAGGGCTTGTTAGTATGCTTTTTGCTGTAGAACCTACAATGAATATGGATGGCAGAGCAAATAATATGTCTGGAGACCTACAACAAAAGAGGATTATGGAAAATGGTGGTCTTTCTTCTGAGCAGCATGCAAAGATTAAAGAAATACACGATAAGTATAGGTTGGAAAATAAAGATTCTTCAGATAAGTTATTGGAAAAAAGAGCAGAGTTGATGAAAGAAATGGAGGCTACTCCACGTTCAAATGCTAATATTAGTAAACTTAAAGCTGAAATGGCAGTCCTTCAGGAAAAGATGAAAAGTAACAGAGAAAACCTAAAGAAGGAAACTGATAGCATCTATACGCCAGAGCAGCTTACAAAAAGGAATGTGCGTATGGCTGAACAAGCAGAGAAAGCTAAGAAAGCAAAAGAAGAAAGAGACGCAAATCAAGCAAAATAGTTTTTTAGCTCAAGTTGATTTGGTATTAGAAAAAAGCCCCCTTTTATGGGGGCTTTTTATTTTAGGCTAGTAGGTTTAATAAAGAAGATGTTGGGTTATCTGTATCGTTTGTTGATGATTCTTGGGTATTAGTTAATTCATTTTGTTGATTGTTTTTCAAGATATCTAACTGTTTTAGTAGATAAGCAGAAAGTTCGTCTTTACTGATTTTATTGTCACCATTATTATTGATAGCAGAGAACACTTTATTAAGAGAGTTTTTTGAGATACTAGAGGTGCTTGTTCCCTCATCTGGTCTTGTTAGAGTATTTTGGTTTGTAATCATGTTTGTAAATTCTTCTTTGGTAATAAAACCATCTTTGTTGGCGTCTGCTTTGGCAAACATTGCGTTCAAATTAGGACTAACACCTTCTTTATTTGCTGACATTGAAGCTATAAATTTTTGTAGTTCTGATTTATTTAGTTGACCATCACTATCTGTATCACTTGCCATCATTTTGCTCCACAAATCAGCCGCTAGACCATTTGCGCGAGAATCAATTGAGTTTACCATTTTTTCCTCCTTTATGCTGAGAAGTCGGCGCTAATCGAGGCGCTTGCTTCAGTTGATTGTCCAGAAGTTGTACTTGCGTATGACTTGAGTTGTTCTATCAAGTAACTTGAGATGTTTTTGTTTTCATCTTTTTTGACCTCATCTGTTTGCATAAGTGCTTTCCATAATTCGTCTTGAATTTCGGCAAGCGAAACATTAGAAGATGATGAGTTTACTTTATCATTAGATGGTTTTGGAGGTGGTGGATCAGATGGCTTGTTTGCCTCAAGGTATGAATTAAATTCCCCTTTGGTTATTTGACCATTTTTATCCGTATCAATCTGTGCAAATACATCTGCTTTATCTTTTGCCGATATAGATGATGATGTTGCCTCTGAACCAAGAGAGTTAAATTCTGTCTGGCTTACTGTTGAGTCACCATTTGCATCTGCTTGTGTCAAAAGTGATTGCCATAGTTTTTCTTGCATATCAGAGAAAGATATTCCTCCATTGCTAGGTGTCTCTGGTGGACGATGTGATTTTACAAAGGATGAAAATTCATCTTTAGAAACAGCGCCATCTTTATTAGTATCTATTGCGGTAAAGATGTCTTCAAAACTTGTTGCATTACTGGGAGGCAACGGCATATTTGAAAGAGCAGCTTGCATTTCAGCTTTATTGAGCTGAGAGTCTGTGTCTTGATCATTTTTTATTAGCTGGCTCCACATTTGTGCTGCCAGGTTATTCCTTGAACTACTCACGGAACTTATCATAGTATCTCCTTTTTTAAAGATTTCATTGAACGATAATGGTGAACCATTTTAATGGTTAGTATTTTCTCCTTTCCAAAATCATCCGTGAAATTTAAGAGATCCTTAAGCTAGTAAAAATGTATTACTATTTACTATATATAGTATAATCAAAAAACAAGAAGTCAAGGGAATAATGTATCAAAAACTTAAAGGAATCGAGCCCATCTTTTTGATATCCTTGTCCGTGTTTGGTGCTGCGGAAGAGACTCGAACTCTTACACTGTTAAGCACTAGCCCCTCAAGCTAGCGTGTCTACCAATTCCACCACCGCAGCAAATCAAGAAGAAGTATCTTTAAAAACACTACAATAAAAAAACTTTTATCGTTAGATGCAGTCTCGGTGACTTGTCGGGGCGTAGTCATTAGACGAAGCCTGAAGTCTTGACGAAGACGGAAACAGCAGCTAACACAGATAATAATACCATAGATATAATAATAACTTTTAGAAAAAAATTAAATAGTATTAATGTAAAGTTTTGTTGGTGGTATTTGTGTGTATACAAAAAGAAAGATGGGGGATAATAATGAGAATTTTGAATAAAGTGTTAATAGTTTTAGGTGTAACGAGTATGCTTTTTGCTGTGATACCGACAGAAGAAGTAGGGGCAAGCTTAGATGCTCAGGTAGGCAAGTCTTGTTATAAATCATGTGAAAGTACATCAAAGAGTTTCTATAGAGGTATTGAACTTTCCGAAGAACAAGAAGCAAAAGTAAAAGAAATTTGTGAGAAGTACATTGAGGAACTAAATAGCCTTTTAACTGTTGAACAACTTACACAAATTGAAGCACAAAATGCTGAAGCAAAACCAGCAGTAGAAGCTACAGAAATAAAGGTTGCTGAGCCTGAAGTAAAAGAAGAAGCAGCTACAGACATCGAGGTTAACGTAAGTGCACCATCCCAACAAGTAATTTGATTATATAAAAAAAGCTCCTCATTTGAGGAGCTTTTTTTATGTTATAATACCCTTCATGGCAGAAAATAAAAATAATTATAAGATAAGTGATAACTTCACCAGAGGCGACTTTGCTTGTGCTTGTGGGTTTTGTAACAGTGAGTTTAAAATGTCTTTATCATTAATAGGCATATTAGAACATCTTAAAGCAAAGTTTGCACAGGACGTAAAGATTCATAGGGCATATGTTTGCGAGCATCACGCTAAAGAATTATTCGGAAGCAATAAGGATTACCACCATTTAGGAAAAGCAGTTGATATTAGTATTAACAATGTAGAGATGAAGGATGTTTTTCTGGAAGTAGAGAAATTAGAAGAGGTAACAGGTTTAGGGCTTGTTCCAGCTAAAGGCATTGTCCATATAGACATGAGGGATAAAGAACGAAACATATTCGTGGATGAAAATGGCACGAAAACTGATTTGACAGAAGAGAAGCGAAAGCGTTACGGCTTAGAATAATCTTGAGGCAGTCACTGGACCGCTTTCTTATCTATCTCAATATACAAAAAGGATATTCTCCTCATACTGTTGATGCTTATCGTTCGGATCTTTCTTATTTCATAGAATTTTGTAATCAGCAAAAAGTTTACGATATAAATAATGTAAAAGAAGATAATTTAAAGCGATATATTTATTTTCTTCAAGAAAAAGAGTTATCTAAAAGAACTGTTTCTAGAAAAATATCCTCCTTAAAGAGTTGGTGGAAATACTTAATCCGTTATAATTTAGTTAGTCATGAGTTGACTAGTTATTTGGAGACACCAAAATTAGAGAAGAAACTTCCCAACTTCTTATCACCAGAAGAAATCGATAGATGCTTGGCTTCGGTTAAAGGATCAGTTTCAGAGAAACGGGATATGGCAATTATTGAGCTTTTGTTTTCAACAGGGATTCGAGTGTCAGAACTTATATCCGTGGATATTGGTGATATAGATGAGGCTAGAGAAGAGATTCGAGTAGTTGGGAAAAGGGATAAAGAAAGGATAGTTATCTTAGGTAAGCATGCGGTGTTGGCTGTTAAGGAGTACACTCAAGAATACAGGCATTCACATATAAAGGGGTCCAAAGAAAGAGCGCTTTTTATTAATTCCAAAGGTGGCAGATTAACTGTTAGGAGCGTGCAACGTTTGTTTCAACAGATAAGCTCTCTAATCGGCAAGGAGGTAACCCCTCATACATTAAGACACTCTTTTGCTACAACTTTATTAGATAACGGAGCAGACTTAAGGACAGTGCAGGAGTTGTTGGGGCATTCTAGCTTGCAGACAACACAGCTGTATACCCATGTTACGGTTAAGAAGTTGCAAGAGTTGATAGACAAAGTTAGATTTTAATAAAGAAAGTTAGAGTGGATGCTTGACATTGTTTTTTGTTAGGTTAAAACTTAAGAGTAGGATGTTCAGGGGAGTAGAAATTTAGCTGGCCCGCTTGTCGGAGGCAATTTCTCTTAAAAGTTTTTATACTTCCCATAAAAAGCTAGGGAGAGTGGTCTTTAAATGAGGGAATCGCTTGTAATAAGTGCAAGGGCAATGGAGCTCAATCGACAGGTAATGGATGTCACTTCCAATAATATTGCTAATTTGGATACTATCGGGTTTAAACGAGACAAAACTTACAACACTTCCTTTAAAGACCTTATTGCAACTAGGATGACTAATCAGACGGAACAATATTCTGTTCCAAACACCGTGAGTACTGTGACAGACTTTTCTTCGGGTGGATTTAGATTCACAAGTGATGCTTTAAACGTGGCTATCAGCGGAGATGGGTTTTTTAAGGTTGCCATGCCTGATGGAACTTTTGCCTATACTAGGCGAGGGGTATTGTCATTAGATAAAGATAAACGACTTCTTATCGGAGGTAATCAGGTAATGGGGACTGGTGGACCAATCACGTTAGAAGACACAAGTATGGTAATTGATGAAGTTGGAAGGATCTTTAATAAAGATAATCAGTTGATGGGCCAGCTTAGCGTGGTGGATATTGAAGATAAAAGTAAGCTAGATAAAATAGGGAATACCCTATTTCAGTCTCAAGAAGAGGTACAAGAAATACCAACAGAAGCTATTGTTAAACATAGATATCTTGAGGAATCAAACGTTAACCAAGCAAATGCAATGATAGAGATGATAGCGTTGTTAGATTCATTAAGACAATTTGAGACTCAACAGAAATTAATTCAGACTCAAGATGAGCTGAATGGTAAAGTAATCAGCCAAGTCGGGGCTGTTTAATTTTAATAAAAGGGGTGTAGAAAATGACAAGATCAATGTGGATATCAGCAACAGGAATGATGGCTCAGCAGTTAACTATTGACGTTATTGCCAATAATCTTGCCAACGTTAATACAACAGGATTTAAAAAATCTAGAGTAGATTTTGAAGATCTTATGTATCAGAAGCTTAGTGTAACGAATAATTATGCTAACACCGACCAACAAGGTCCTCCTGTTCAAGTTGGGTTAGGGGTAAGAAGCACAGGCGTACCTAAAATATATACCAGTGGTAATCTTGAGCAAACAGGTAAGAACTTAGACGTTGCAATAGAGGGTTCTGGCTTTTTGCAGGTGCGGATGCCTGATGGGACAATTGGTTATACAAGAGCAGGTGTTTTAAATAAAGATGGCGAAGGATATGTTGGTACGCCGG
>JBAXBT010000081.1:0-6173 GCA_037141875.1 Candidatus Riflemargulisbacteria bacterium | reverse complement strand
GTGAACAGTAAGCAGTGGAAGGTGAAAAGTGAGTAGAGCAATAATTAATGGTAAAGAGTATGGATTTTCTGAAGGTAAAACCATATTACAAGTTTGTACAGAAAATGATATTTTTATTCCAACGCTTTGTCACGTAAAAGAATTAGAGCCTTATGGTAGTTGTTTTGTTTGTGTTGTAGAAGTGAAAAGTGCTAGGGCGGGGATATATCCGTCTTGCGCTTCTACTTGTTTGGATGGAATGGTTATTGAAACAGAAAATGAAAACGTCAAAAGTATCCGCAAAATGGCTTTAGAGTTGTTAATGTCTGACCATTTTGGCGATTGTCTTGCTCCTTGTACCTTAGAAGGATGTCCAGCAAATATTAACATTCAAGGATTTCTTGCTTTAGAGAGCGAAGGAAAATATAAAGAAGCTGCCAGTTTAATAAGAGATAAAGCTCCAATTCCAAATATTTTAGGGAGAGTTTGTCCGGCACCATGCGAGAAAGTATGTAGAAGAAATAAAGTTGATGAGCCAATCAGTATAAGAATTCAAAAAAGATATATTTCAGACAACGAGATTGCAATGGGTGGACCATTTTTGCCAGAGAAAGAAATAAGCACAGGTAAAAAAGTTAGCATTATTGGAGCTGGACCAGCAGGAATAACGGCAGCGTATTTTCTTGCATTAAAGGGACATAGCATAACAATATATGAGGCTCATCCGAAACATGGCGGAATGACTAGGTATGGGATTCCATATTATCGATTACCGGAAGAAATTATAGACAAAGAGCTTGATGCGATTATAGTGCAATTAGGGATTACGGTTTTTTATAATATAAAGGTTGGGACAGACATCCTTTGGGAGGAAATAATGAAGGGTGCTGATGCCGTACTTATTGCCTCAGGAGCACAAATATCATCAAGAATGCATATTCCTGGTGAACAGTCAGCGCTTGTTATACCAGCAGTTAAATATTTAGAACTTATTGCAAAGCATAGTCCGCAAGAGCTTGGTGCTGAAACGTTGGTAGTTGGGGGCGGGCATACCGCTATGGATGCAGCGCGAACAGCGGTAAGATGGGGATCTAAAGCAAAAATTATATACCGAAGAAACGAAGAAGAAATGCCAGGTAAAGATGAGATTAAAGAAGCAATTGATGAAGGCGTGGAGTTTCAGTTTCTCTCTGCACCGCTAAGTTGCGAAGAGGTGAATGGTAGATTAAAAGTTACTTGTATTAAGATGGGATTAAGTAAGCCAGATGAATCTGGCAGAAGAAGACCGACGCCTATAGCTGGAAGCGAGTATGTTCTTGTTGTAGACACAATGGTTATGGCTATTGGTCAGAACGTCGATACTTCTTTTTTTCCATCTGAAGTTTTGAATAAATTGGGAAATTTGGAAGTAAATCCGCAAACGTTACGGACGAATAATGAAAAAATATTTGCTGCAGGAGACTGTGTTACAGGACCAGATTTGGTTGTAACCGCTGTAACAGCTGGAAGAAAATCAGCTGCAGCGATTGATGAGTATTTAATGGGTAAGGCAGTTGTTGGAGAACAGTCATTGTTTAGTTCTGTTACAGGAGAACTCAATGAGCTCTCAGATGAGATGTTTATGGAATATAGCAAAGCTCCGAGGATGAAGGTTTCTCACATTTCAATTGATAAAAGAAAGCATAGTTTTGAGGCAATAGAAATGCCCATCAGTGAAAAAGCCCTCAAATCAGAAGCTGAGCGTTGTTTATATTGTGGATGTGTTGAAATTAACGATTGCAAATTAAAAGATTATTGCGAGATTTATGATGTTGATACAAAAATGTTTCAAGGTGAAAGCAGAAAGTACGATAAAGATAAAACTAATGAAGAAATTACATTGGAAAGTGACAAATGTATTAATTGCTCTGCTTGTATAAGAATTGCAGAATCTCAAGGTAACAATAAAATGTTGGGGCTTATTGGTAGAGGATTTACTTCTAGAGTAAAGCCGCCATTTAATGGGAAGATGCAAGACATAGACAGCAAAGGGTTTGAGGTAGTTGTTAAAAATTGTCCTACGGCAGGAATAAGGCAAGCAAATAAAAGAATAGATTACACTTAACGTATTGAGATTGTCGTTCAAATTTTTCTAAAAAACAGCAACATTCAAGAGAGCGCTATCCAGATGATATGTTTTGAGACAATCAACAACCAAAAATAGTAAAAATTGCAGCCATACAGACAAAACTACTTTCCGGTAGAAGATAAGTTTTGAGTGTAAGCCTTTTAAAGAAGGGCTTACAGAGTTTTTTAAAAAAAATTACTATGATATAATTTTTACAGAAAATGAATATAAAAATACTATTATGACTATAAACGCGCAACTAAAAGCATTGTCTAAAATAAGTTCGGCAATTACTTCAGATCAATATCTGGAAGATATTTTGAGGCTTATTGTTATAGTTACTGCTGAACTTCTAAATTCGAATATTTGTTCTTTGATGCTAATTAATCAACAAACTAAGCAACTGGAAGTAAGAGCCACTCAGAGTATAAGTGAAGCATACAACAACAAGGGACCGTTAAAACTAGGAGAAGGTATCGCAGGAAAGGCAGCTAGTGAGAATAGGGCAATATATGTACAGGATGTTACTAAGGACAAAGAATATAAGAATCAGGAGATTGCAGTTAAGGAAGGGCTGAAGTCACTGCTTTGCATGCCACTGTGTGTAAAGAATAATGTTATTGGTGTATTAAATTGTTATACGTCTATTGAGCATAAGTTCACTAAAAGCGAAATAAGTACAATAACAGCAATTGCTAACCAAGCAGCTGTAGCGATTGAAAATACTGAGCTTATGGTTAAAAGTAAGGTGATTCAAGAAGAATTAGAAACTAGGAAGAAAGTAGAACGGGCAAAAGGTGTTTTGATGAGAGATAATAGCCTCACGGAAGCAGAGGCTTATCTGAAGTTACAAAAGTTTGCTATGGATAATCGTAAATCAATGAGAGATATTGCGGATATCGTTATCATGGCGGAGCAAGTAAAGCAGACCTAACAAAACAAGTTAAGAGCTAAAGAACTTTTCAATGGCGAAAAGCTTTTTAGGTGAATCAACAACGAAGTTGGTCTTTTATGTTTGTGTTAGTGAGTTCTGAAATATATATAAAAAGGAGAAAGTTATGATCCAATGGCCAAAAACAAATGATGCATTAGGAACAGCGAATAGAGGGAATCCATGTGAGTCAGGTCTTTGCACGCTTTGCAGAGCAGATTGTCAGGGGAAGTGTGAAACATGGCTATCAAGTATTAAAGGAAGAAAGATTCTTTATCCAAGAGATTTTGGTTCAATAACAGCGGGTAGTTCAAACACTACACACATAGGAGTTAACTATAACAATTTAAGAATTAATGGTTATAACTATGGCGCTAATGGTTTAGCAAAAGGACTTACAACAAGTGCTGATGATTGTATATTTCCAAATGTAAACATTGAAGGTTCTTTTGGTAAAAAGGTTAAGACTAAGTTTAGATTGCCAATAATGAGTGGTGCGTTAGGTTCAACCTTTATTGCAGCTAAATATTGGGAATCATTTGCAGTCGGTGCAGCGCTAGTTGGTTTTCCTATAGTTGTTGGGGAGAATGTAGTTGGTGTTGATAAGCAGTCTATCATGAAGAATGGGAAGATAGAAAAAGCTCCTGAACTAGAAAGAAGAGTAGATACATTTTTGAAATACTATGATGGTTATGGTGCGATAATCGTTCAGATGAATGTTGAAGATACCAGAAACGGTGTTGCAGAATATATGGCTAAAAAGTATGGAGATAAAATTGTAATCGAACTTAAATGGGGACAAGGCGCAAAAGATATTGGTGGAGAAATCCAAGTAACTGATATTGACTATGCTATCTTCCTAAAAGAAAGAGGATATATCGTTGATCCTGACCCTACTAATCCAGCAGTACAAGAAGCGTTTAAGCACAGAGCTATTAAGTCTTTTGCTAGACATAGTCGTCTTGGTTATACCAATCTTAGCAGTCCAGAAGAAGTAGCAAAAGACTTCGTTGCGGCAGTTAAGCATTTAAGAAATCTAGGGTTTACTAGAATCTCATTAAAGACTGGTTCTTATGGGATGGAAGCATTGGCAATGGCTATTAAACTAGCTTCTGAAACTGACTTAGATCTTCTTACTATTGATGGTTCTGGTGGTGGAACAGGAATGAGTCCTTGGAACATGATGGAAACTTGGGGAGTTCCTTCTATACATCTACATTCTAAAGCAGTTGAATATGCAACGATGCTTGCAGCTAAAGGCACAAAAGTTGTTGATCTGGCTTTTGCTGGTGGACTAGTTAGAGAGGATCATATATTCAAAGCATTAGCTTTGGGTGCTCCATTTACTAAATTAGTTTGTCAGGGAAGATCAGTTATGATTCCTGGATATCTAGGGTCTAACATTGAAGGTGTACTTAAGCCAGAACGTAAGGCAGCAGTTAATGGAAATTGGGCATCGCTACCAAAATCAGTTGCCGAAGAAGGAGCTAGCGCAGAAGAGATTTTCGCTGGTTACTATGATGTTCAAGAAAAGGTTGGTAAGGCAGAAATGAAAAATATCCCTTACGGAGCAATCGCTATTTGGACATTAGGTGATAAATTAGCAGCAGGGCTACAACAGTTACTTGCTGGAGCAAGAAGGTTCTCTGTAGACAAGATTAGCAGAGACGACCTGTTCTCTATGAATAGAGAAACAGAATCAGTTACAGGGATACAGTTTGTTACAGATGTACAAGACGAAAGTGCTAAGAGAATAATTAATTCTTAGAAACATTTAAATTGGGGGGCGGCGATAAACCGCCCTCTAATTTTTTATTTTCAAAAACTCATGAGATTTTTCCAAAGTAGTTACGATAGATTTCCTATAAAAATAATTTATAAGAAAAGAGTTGCTATTAGTGAAAAATAAATTAGTGTCATTAGATACCTCCAGAAGTTTCCAATTGAAGAAAGAGTTAGCTTTTTCAACAAGATTTTCAGTAAAATTTATAGAAGACCTTAACAAAGTCTTAAGCGGTAAAACAATTGTTTTTCTAGGTGGGCCAGCGGCAGGAAAGGGTACAAAGATAGCAGCATTAGAATTGCTTGGCTTGAAGTTTCAATCTTTATCAACAGGAGATGCATTGAGAAGTGCCGTTAAAGCTAAAACGATAGATGGTTTGAACGCTGATGCATATATGCATCGTGGGGAAAATGTTCCAGATGAAATCGTAAACAGGATAGTTGTTGATTTTTTGAAGGCTAATGGTGAAGTAGCTGTTTTTCTTGATGGTTATCCTCGAGAAGTTGAGCAAGCTAGGTTTTTAATGGAGAAAAGAGGGGAGATTTTTGTTATAGATATCAGAGTAAGCCTTGATACAGCTCTTATGCAGGCAGAAATGCGCAGGAATGAATATCTTTTAGCAGGGAAGATACCGAGAACAGATGGTGAAGTAGTTACTGTTAGGAAGAGGTATGGAGATTATAAAGTTTTTCGAGCTGACTTAACTAATTTATTTAATGAGCAACAATTAGGGAATAATATTCAAATTTGTGATGCTGACCATCGAGACCTTTCAAGGTCTGTGGATGATATTATAAAATTACTAGCTACTTGGTTTATGTAAAATATTTCTTTGAGATAATCTAACAAAAATAATCAATATTTGCATTATAGTGGGAATATTTTTTACCCATAACGATAGTTTTATATATGAAGTATTTCGGAGAATATTTATGCTTAGAATGAGAAATAAAATAATAGCAGATAAAAAGAAGATATCTTTATCCTCTCTTCCAACTATTATGATAGTGGATGATGACAAACAATTATCAAAGTCATTCGAAGCTATTTTGGATATTTATGGATATCCTGTACTAAAGGTTGCTCATAGTGTAGATGAGGCCATAATGTTTATGGAAGCCTGCAAAGATAAAGAAGCAAGACCTCAGATAATCATGACTGATTATCACATGGGAGTTAAAACTGGTGCAGATTTATTACGTTGGATTAAAAAAAATTATGAAATGTGGAAAGAGACAAGGACTATATTAATAAGTGGTGGTGCTAAAAAAGAAGAAATTCTAGAAGCAGGTGCACATATTTCTTTAGAAAAACCAGTACGAATTGAAGAGCTGATAGGTAGTCTGTTTGAATTGGTTCCTCATAAAATAGAC
>JBAXBT010000080.1:0-6220 GCA_037141875.1 Candidatus Riflemargulisbacteria bacterium | reverse complement strand
CTGTCCGCAAGTTCTGGGTCTGTCATAATGGAGGCTGGGTTAGAGTTAATTAGTATAACTTCGTAACCTTCTTCTTTTAATGATTTAACTGCTTGAGTACCAGAATAATCAAACTCACATGCTTGGCCGATAACAATTGGACCTGAACCTATAATAAGTATTTTGTGAATATCTGTTCTTTTTGGCATATCCTTGATATTTTAGCTCATTTTTAAAATATTGAAAAATGATTAAAAATAATATCGGTTGTTTCTCGACTAGTTAGCTATTGCCTGGAGTATCCCATTTAATAGTGCCGCTGGCGTTGGAGGGCATCCCTTGATAATAACATCAACTGGAATAACTTTATCAATCCCACCTAGCGTCGCATAACTTTCACCAAAAATTCCACCATTACAGCCACAATCTCCAACAGCTACGACCACTTTTGGGGTAGCGGTAGCAGCATATGTTCTTTTAAGAGCAATCTCCATATTACGAGAAACAGGACCAGTTACTAATAATAAGTCGGCAAATCGAGGGGATGCAGTAAAATGAATACCATACCTCTCAATATCATAAATTGGATTATTAAGGGCATGAATTTCCAACTCACATCCATTACATGATCCTGCATCTATATGCCGAATTCTAAGACTACCCTTGAATCTTTTCTTGATAAGTTTAGACAACTTCTGACCAATAACCTCAATATTATCGGCATCTTGGCCTATTACATTTTCTGTAACGATACCTGTTCTAAATATTTTAAAAAGTGTTCTAATCATAAATCATGCCCCGAATAAGAACAATTAAAGCTTTTATTACAAAGAGGGAAATCAGCTACAATATTATTCATTACAGCCTTTTCAAGAGCAAGCCAATTTACTGAAGATGGATCTCTGACCATACATCGATTTAACTGACCTTTTTCATCCGACTGCACCCAATACAGAGTTTCTCCACGCCAACCCTCAACTGCTGAAAAACCTGTTTTATTAGGCTCAGGCTTAGGACAAACTACACTTAACTCACCAATCGGCATTTCATTAAGTAAGAATCTTATAATTCTAATCGATTCACGTATTTCATCAACTCGAACCCATATTCTTGCATTTACATCTCCATCAATATAGGTCGGAATACGAACATCTATTTGGTCATATGGGTAAATCGGATAAGATACTCGACAGTCCATCTTTCCTCCACTAGCTCTAGAAACATATCCAACTACTCCAAACTCCTTAGCTTGTTCTTTTGTTAAAATGCCGGTAGTCAGCACCCTCTCCTCTAACGATGGATTGCCATCATAAATTTTAACTAACTCCTCAAATTCTTTTTCAAGCATACTAAGTTCACTTAAGATTTGATCAATTCCTTCGATTGAAACCTCGACTGAAACGCCACCAAGAATAATAAGATCCATCATAAACCGATGCCCCCATAACTGCTGATTTGTTCGCAGGAGTTTTTCCTTTAACCTCATAAATTGATAAAATAAAAAAACGAATGAAGCATCATTACAAATAGCACCAATATCTCCAAGATGATTAGAAATACGCTCACGCTCCAGAAACAATGCTCGGATCCAAGAAGCTCTCTTAGGTATATTAATATCTGACATGGACTCAACAGCCACACAATACGCTAAAGCATGAGCAACAGTACTATCACCAGACACTCTGCCTGCTAGTCGAGAACCGTCTTCCCATCCTAATGTCTCGAATCGTTTTTCAATTCCTTTGTGAGTGTAGCCGAACCGTTCCTCTAGATTAATAATTGTTTCCCCTACTGCATGAAAACGGAAATGTCCTGGCTCTATAATCCCAGCATGAACAGGGCCAACTGGAATCTCACAAACTCCTACACCTGTAGACTGTATCCACGCGTACTCTCCAGCAACACGGCCTAAAGGCTTTAATCCATCAACATTTTTACGAAGAGGATATGATTCCTCTGGCCAATCTTCAAACTTTATCCAAGGTCTTAAATCTGGATGACCTATTGGTATAATTCCGAACAAACTATGTATTTGCCTCTCGAATCTATTTGCTACTGTATATGTACCGACTAAACTAGGGAACTCAGGGTTAGATTTAGGACATACTGTTTTAACTATGTTGTAATTTGAGTTCTGCCGATAACAAGCATATATTTCAAAGCATGAATTAGCCTCTGATGCCCACTCAGCAGCGAGTGTCGCTGACTGCTTTTTCATCTGCTCTGCTATTTCTGCAAACTTATCTAAAGCAACATCTATATAAGTTAGTTGGCTCTTCTTCATATAAGAATCTCCACTGCTTTATGAAACCAATTATTCAAGAATACTGGCAAAAATAAACCAATAATAAGGACCAAAACAAGATGCATTATTACAGGGAAATTGGCCACTTTGAAATGTTTCTGATAAGCTGGAGGCTCGCCAGCCACCATTGGTTGAATCTTATGGAGAATCGCTGCAAAAGTAACCACCAACCCAAGCAAGAGAAAAGGAGCAGCATAAGGAGCGCTTTTAATCGTAGCTGTTAAAATGAAAAACTCACTTATGAAAATCCCAAACGGAGGCATCCCAATAATGGCCAACACCCCAAACATTAGCCCCCAACCAACCCAAGGACTTCCTCGGAAAAGTCCTTTAATCTTAACAATTTCCTGTGTGCCATGCATTTGAGCTGCATGACCTACTGTAAAGAAAATTGATGATTTAGTTAAACTATGAACTAGCATATGCAAAAGCGCTCCATAGGTTGCAATTGAACCTCCGAGCCCAAATGCAAAAGTTGTTATCCCCATATGTTCAATCGACGAATACGAGAAAAGTCGCTTTATGTCTTTCTGTCGAAGTAGTGAAAAGGCACCAACCAACACAGATAATAATCCAAAAATCATCATGATATATCCTGCATGATGAGTATGAGTAGCTCCATCTACGATAATTTTACAACGAACCAAAGCATACAAAGCAACATTCAATAGAAGGCCTGACAGAACTGCAGAAATCGGCGTTGGCCCTTCGCTATGAGCATCTGGCAACCAATTATGCATAGGGACCAGTCCTACTTTAGTGCCATACCCTACAAATAGAAACACAAAAGCAAGAGACAAGATGGTTGGATTCAATTGGCCGCTGTTCTGAACTAAATTTGTCCATAAAAGAGATTTTCCTCCCTCACCCAAAACTTTTTCCGCTGCAAAATATAAAAGAACCGTACCGAATAAAGCTTGAGCGATACCTACCCCACACAGAATAAAATATTTCCAAGCTGCCTCGATAGCAGTAGGAGTTCTATATAATGAGACGAGTAATACTGTAGACAGTGTTGCTAGCTCCATTGCAATCCATAAAATTCCAACATTGTTAGTAAGCAAACATAAAAGCATAGCAAAAATAAACAATTGGAACATCGTATGATAAAACCGCATTGCTCTATGTCCAACTCTTCCATGTTCTCTTTCTCGTTTCATATAACGACGACTAAACATCGCCGTCGTAAAAGAGACAAAAGAAGTAAGTACCGCTAAGTACACGTTAAAGGCGTCCACTAAAAAATAATCATTCCAAATTAATAAAGAACCCTTAGAATAAACTTCTATTGCCAAAAAAATACCTGCAATAAAAGTAGCTCCAGAAGCTACTACATTAAATTCATAGGCCAATTTGCGATCGCCAATAATAGCCAAAATCAAAGAACCTATCAAAGGCAATACTAGCAAAATCAAAAGAACCATCTTAATTGCCCTCCTTAAGACTAGCCATCTGATCCACATCTAAGCTCTCAAATGAGCTGTTAATATGAAAGAAGAAAATTCCGAAAATGAACGCTGCTATCAAGACATCAATAGCAACTCCTAGCTCAACAACAAGTGGCATACCATAGGTCGCGCTCACCGCTGCAAAAAATAAACCATTTTCCATCGCTAGAAATCCTATAATCTGAGTAACTGCATGTCGACGCGTAATCATCATCAAAAGCCCTATCATAACAGTAGCTAGTGCAATAGCAATTATTGATTGAGTAACAAAAGTCGATAGCTCTCTGATTGGTGCAGTTATTTGATAAGAAAAAATAACCAACCCTACACCCAGAAGCATAGTAAGTGAAACATTCACAATGGTATCAATTTCTCTATGAATTTTAAGCTTAACGATTAACCTCCGCAAGATAAGCGGAAGCAATATAACTTTAAGCACCAACGTTAATAATGAGGATATATATAATTCATGCCGACCAGCCACGTATCCGACAAAGGCTGTAGTAATTGCTAGAAAAACTCCTTGCCATGTAAACAAGGAGATAAGTCCATATATCTTGCGTTGTACTAGCATCCCAAAAGATGTCAGAAGAATCATAGCCGCGAGCATAATAATAATCTGTTCTATTACTTGTTGTGTCATTATGACTCCAAAATAAAATAGAATAACATGCCAAGAGTTGCAATAAGAAAAGCTGCACCTAAAAATTCAGTTGTACGAAAAACTCTCATTTTAGCTAGCATCATCTCAAAGACAACCAAAACAAAGCCGATGACAGTAAACTTTAAAATCCCAAAACCCAAGGCCATCGGGATAGCAATCAACTGATCACTTTGGGCTATCCCCCACGGCAAAAAAATAGCCTTACCTAAAGAAATAAAAAGAAAAAGCTTCATCATCGATGCCCACTCCATAAGTGCCAAATGTCGTCCAGAATACTCTAAAATCATTGCCTCATGAATCATCGTTAACTCAAGGTGAGTGTTCGGGTTATCAACTGGAATTCTACCGGTCTCTGCAACGGCAATCATAAGAAATGCCCATAATGCAAAAATAAATGAAGGTCGTATTGTTGCTAGAATGCCACTATTGGCAACTGTTTGAACAATTTGAGACAAAGAGGTTGAGTGGCTTGAAAGCGAAACAGTAAAAACTGTAATCAACATTGCGGGTTCTGCTAATGACGCAATCATCATTTCTCTGCTAGCCCCCATGCCTCCAAACGATGTCCCAACGTCCATACCGGCAAGTGCGGTAAAAAAACGGACAATCGCAAGAAGTCCAACAATAGCAATAACATCTGCTGTCGTCGAAAAAGGTAAATCGATTATTAAAATAGGAACAATAGTTGCTATAAGCAGAGTCACTCCAAAAACAAGATAAGGAGTAATTATGAAGATACTTCAATTCTCGTATATCCACATTGATTCAACCACAGATATTGAGGCCGTAAAATTGAAATTAACAAAAATGAAGGAAGCCATACTATGTAGATTGGTGCCTGGTGAGGAGCTGCTAATCTGTGTCTGTTGCGATATCATAGATCAAGGTGACTCTACACTATTCGAAACTGCATGTAAAATATTTGATTATATAAAAAGCGATCTACTTTCAACGATAACCGTCAAATTTGAATTTGTTCCAGGAAATCACGATTTATGTAAGAATGAGTTTGTTGATTTTGATAATTTTACAAAAAGATACACTGGAGTTCAATATGAGTACAATGACAAAGTAAACAGCCATTTAAGGATATTTAATGGTCTAGATTTCCTTCTTTCAAATTCAACTTTCCACAAAGACTCTAAAATCGGAATGCTTGATATTCAGGGACTCAGGAAACTGACGATTCAAAACCCAACAATTCTTGTCGTCCATCATACATTACTCAGCGAGAATGATGATGATACTTCAGCAATAAGAAATGCATATAAACTGATGGAATGGGTTGAAAGTAATAATATTATTGCAATATTGCATGGTCATACACATGGATATAAGAACATCGTTATTGGTGAAACCTGCAGAGTCATAGGAGTGGGGCCATTTCTAAAACAAATTCCTGATATAAACAATCAATTTAATTTTATTGAAACCTCGGAAGGACGGATCGATAAAGTGTTTAACTATCGGTATAGTGCAGATCTTGATGAGTTTTCATGTCACAATGTTTTTACCGGAGAAAGATGCAATACTCTTACGAGCTCGTCAGTAAAAGATTTGTATGACACGATAGTCCGAGAAACCAAGCATTATAAGTCAATTTATAATCTCAAGGCTAATTTAACCTGCGAATTCAGTAGTTTTGAAAAAGAAATACAAACACACTTTTCTGACATAATTCCTATTGCGAAAGATTGGCAAAGCCAAGATGTTCCTGAAAACCTTTATTATAACCACGGAAAATATATGCAAAGCGAATCAATCTGGGGTATGGATTATATTATTCGGGAGTTAAAGAATAAATCAACAAGCAGTAGAGCAATC
>JBAXBT010000079.1:0-6283 GCA_037141875.1 Candidatus Riflemargulisbacteria bacterium | reverse complement strand
AATGCTGTTATTTTCGGATTAGCAATTGCTACCCTGCTTACCTTGATAGTGGTTCCATGTTTATTCAATATTTTAGAGATTTGGAAAGCCGAGATAGCAGAACTTCCAAAACGTTTCAATCTTGGTCAAAAGACTGGTACATCAGTCACCTTTGAGCGAAGAATGTTAGCCTTAATTATTAACGTAGTAAGTTTCTTCGTCTTTGTAAAAGTTCTTTTTATTCTACTTAGTATTGTCGGACTAAAATTCTTAGCCGTAGGGTTTGCCTTAGAGCCATTAAAAGTCGCGTACTGGTATGTTCTATTCTTAGCATTTATGGCAGCACAATTGCCTTTATTTAAGAAGGGATATACTGTTGGTACCCTTTTAACTACTCTTAAAGTTTTAGTTGGCGAAAAGATTGCAAATGAAATATTGATATTTAAGAGAGTATTTTTTGTAGTTACCTTTATTTTCATAGGGCTATTAATTGGTTCATTTACGCCGATTAAACCATTAGGTTTCGGATTAGCAGCATTAGTAATTATTATTAACTATTTACCATATTGGTTTGGGAAAAAACATCAACCTTTGTATGAACATTATTCTGAGACTAGGCTGATTAGAGAGGTAGCCACAGAGGTTCCTTCTTTTAAGCCAATAGCAGAAAAACCAGTTAGTAAATCAAAAGTAAAACCTGTAGTTTAACTCATTTCGCGCGGAAAGTTAGTTCATAACTTTGACGTAGCAAATATTCCTTCTTGACAAGATTACGTAAGTGAATATAATTAGTTGTATGAGTACGTAAGGAGTGCAGAATGTTAAGTAGAGTTTATAGTGTAGCCGCTTGTGGAATTGAGCCAGTGTTAGTTGATTGTGAAGTAGATAGTCGTCACGGGATGCCTTGTCTGACAATTGTTGGTCTTCCTGATGCAGTTGTCAAAGAGAGCAAAGAAAGGGTTATATCTGCTATTAAGAATTCTGGGTATATGGTACCGGTTAATAAGTCATTAACCATTAATCTTGCACCAGCCGAGGTCAAGAAAGTCGGCGCTTTTTATGATCTTCCAATAGCTGTTGGAATATTGGTTAGCACAGGACAATTGATTGTAAATATTCACGAATCATTTTTGATGATAGGTGAGCTTGGGTTAGATGGGAACGTAAAGCCATTGCCGGGTGTTTTGTTAGTGAGCATTCTTGCGAAAGAAAAAGGTATCAAATATGTTTTTGTTCCTAAGGATAACGCAGAAGAGGCTTCTTTAGTTGAAGGTGTTAGCGTAGTTGCAATAACAAACCTTTTAGAAGTTATAGAGATTCTTTCTTCAGGAACAATGGATTGTTTTGAGAGGAGCATTCGGAAGAAAGAGGTTAATCCAAGTTTGCTAGATTTTGCAGAAGTTAAAGGGCAGTCTTTTGCGAAACGGGCAGCCGAGATAGCTGCGTCTGGTGGTCATAATTTTTTCTTAATCGGACCGCCAGGTTGTGGCAAAAGTATGATAGCGAAGAGGCTTCCATCTATATTGCCAGAACTGTCTGAAGCTGAGGCGTTAGATGTTGTTAAAATACATAGTGTTTCTGGTAAGACAAAAAGAGGATCTATTTTTAAAACAAGGCCATTTCGTTCACCCCATCACACAATAAGTTATGCAGGACTAATTGGCGGGACATCTAATTCCAAACCAGGAGAAGTTAGCTTGGCGCATAAAGGTGTACTGTTTTTAGATGAAATTTTAGAATTCGACAGGAAGTCACTTGAGGCTCTGAGGCAGCCAATGGAAGACGGAGAGGTTACAGTTGCGAGAGCACTAAATAGTTACAAATATCCAGCATCATTTATTTTAGTTGCTAGCGCTAATCCATGTCCGTGTGGATTTGCTACTCATCCCACTTTTCCCTGTACCTGTAGGGCTCATCAGAAACAGCAATATTTTAGGAAAATGTCAGGCTCTTTAATGGATCGTTTTGACCTTGTAGTAGAAATGAGTCCTGTTCCCGAAGATGACCTTTTAAGCGAACAAAGAGCTGAAGCTTCAATCAATATTAATCAAAGGGTTGAAAATGCTAGGAGTATCCAACGGCAGAGGTTCGAAGGGAAAGTAATTACCTTAAATGCAGAGATGACGGATGGAGATCTTCCTTTGTTTTGCAAACTTGCCTCAAATTCAACTGATTTTATTAAGAGAGCAATTAAACGGTACTCATTAAGCGGCAGAGCATTAAATAGGATACTCAAAGTAGCTCGAACAATTGCAGATCTCGAACCTAGTGCTGACATAAAATTAGAACATATTTTGGAGTCATTCCATTTTAGGAGAAATATTGAGAATGTCTGATGTTATGAAAGAAATGATTATTCCATATCAGGGTGATATTAATCTCGAAGAAAGTATTCGGCTAAAGTTAGCAGAAACACTTTCGTTTTCGCCAGAGCACTTTTGCTTTTCTTATAAGAAGCAGGGAGTACAAGCGATAGTGCAATATAACACAGACCCAAAGGAGAGCATTAGGATATTAAGTCAGAGAAGGATTGATTCAAGGAATATTAAAGTGTTGTATATTTTAGTTATTCTCGGAGTTTTTGGTATTCTTAATTTTATTGTTTTAAGGATTAAAGATAGCCGAGTAACTCATGATTTAGTAAATAGACAGTTGGTAGTCAACAATCAGTATCATTTGCGGCAAGAACTTGCCATTGCAAGAGAGGTTAAGAAGACAAATACAGATGTTTTAGAAAAGATAAATATATTTTTACAACAACCACTACAGATAAATAGTATCTACATTGATCAACATACGGTTGCACTTTCAGCTTATATTTCAAAATCAGACTTGCAGGAATTTAGTAATTATTTGTCAGAAAAAGGGATGTTGTCTGCAACTAACTTTAAAGACATGGGAGAACTAGTATGGGTATCGATCAAAAGCTCTTAAGGGGTGCCTTATTCGTGACTCTTTGTGTTTGTTTATTATTTTTATCCAGCAATATGTCTAGGTTGCTTGGCGTGTCTTCTGCGCAGATATGCGACGGGCAGCTTAAGTCTAGATTGGTAGAGTTAAGCTTATGGGAAGAACAATCTTTGGATGTTTATAGAATGGAGCAGTTTAATTTCAATGGTTATCTTTCTTTAAAAGAATATTTAAATAAAGTGGTAGATAAAAGAATCATGTTGTTTGAGATTCTAAATGGGAGGGCAAGAGTTGTTTTTGAGCAAGCATAAACTTGTTATATTGATATTAGTTGTTGGTTATTGCTTCTCTGCACAAGCCGTATTCAATTACTCTCCGCCGATTATTTCGCAAAAACAATCGGCGATAGACCAGAGCGTTGGGTTTGATTATCAATATTTATCAGAAGAAGAAATATTGTCTATTTCTCAGAAGCTTTTCCCTGCACTAAAGATCTCAGTGAATAAACTAAAAAAGAAGATATTTGTTTTAGGCGATCAACAGGATATTCGTAACTTGAGGACATTTGTTTCTGCGGTTGATAATAATAAGAAGTCAGTTTATTTTAAAACATGGTTGTTGGAGGTTAATACCAATAAGCTAGAGAGTCTTGGTATTAATTGGCAGAATTACAAAAGCGGGTTAAATGTCGGAGATATGACCGATAAGCAAAAGTTGTTTGATAGTCTTAGCGCTCTTGTTAGTCACGGAGATGCGAAAATCTTGGCGAATCCTACATTAATTTGTGTTGAGGACGAAATAGCCACAATCATGGTTGGAGACAGGATTCCATACACTGTGCCAGTAGAAAGTTCGTCAGATAAAGTTAGATGGGAGTTGCGGTATATTGATGCAGGCATCAATTTATCCATAAGACCGAATATTTTAGCTGATGGAGTCGTTTCATCTGTTATTAAGTTAAAAGTAGAGAATATTAAGCAATGGAAATCTACAATGGCAGGTGAATATCCTGTACTTTCGAGCAGAGAGATCAACCTTCAGTGTCAAATAAAGAATGGTGAAGAGTTAGTGCTTGGTGGGCTAATTAATAGTAGTCATAGAGAAAATGTTTCTTCTTTGCCATTTATAGGAGAGATTCCTTTTATCGGTCAGTTATTCAAGCAGACAACAAATGAAGAAGAAGACACTGAGATAGTGTTTATTCTTTCACCAGAGATAGTAAAGATGTAAACGAGATACCGACAACTTTAGTGATTGTTACGTGCTCGTGCTCCGTTGTATCCATTATCGTAATCAGGCGCTTCAAATAACTTTCCATTTTCTCCATGTTTTTCAACTGAAATATAATGGTTTCTATTTGAAGAGAAGATTTTTTTTATTAATTTATCAGAATTTTCCTGATTATCTTGAGATACTTTATTTGAGTTGTTTTGTTCCATGATAGAAGTCTCCTTTACGGGAAGTTACCTAAAAGAAAAACCCTATAAACATTATTACAACGCCTACGGTTATTGTAATGGATAGCCCTTTAATAGTTTTGTTGATTTGTTTTAATTCTTCTAATATTTCTTCATTCATATGATACTCCTTTAAGTTGATAGAAGTTTGAAGTGGTCTACCTAACAGACTTCAAAACAGGAAAGCTTTTTCGGTAGGCATCAAAAAAGTCTAAATCAATAAATTCAGTTACGACACATTCTTTATCCGAACCACTAGAAAGCACTTCTCCATGTGGATCGATAATCATAGATTCTCCGAAATAACTAAGATTCTCATTTGCTTGTCCTATACGATTACAGGCTACAACATAGACTTGGTTTTCAATGGCTCTAGCTTTTAGTAGTGTTATCCAGTGATCTTTTCTAGGATTAGGGAATTGGGCAACCACGAAAAGAACTTGCATTCCTTGCTTGGTAAGATGTCTCATGTTTTCTGGAAAGCGCACGTCAAAGCAAATTTGTATTCCTATTTGAGCTAGTTCAGTTCTAAATACTGACGGTGACTTGCCTGGATTAAAGTAGTCGAGTTCGTTGTTTTGAAAGAAGATATGGTTTTTGTCATAGTAACCCATGACGGCACCCTCGTTAGAAATTAGATATGAGCGGTTGAAGAATTTTTCATCTTTACTGCTTTTTATTGGCATTGAGCCAGCAATAATATAAAAGTCATAATTTAGTGCGATTTGTTGAAGATACTTTAATATTTCGATGGAGTGTTTGGAGAATTCATTAAATTCATCATGATTAAAAGAAGTAGCAAACATTTCTGGTAGTACAACAAATTTTGATTTTCTTCCTGCAGCGATACCAAATAGTTTTTCAATGGTTTTGAAATTTTCTACTGGGTTTCTTTTAACATCATATTGTAGAACAGATACGGGAAATCTTCTCATGTTAACGATTTTAAAGCAAAAAGCAGAAAAAAGGAAATAGAGTTACTATTTTAAGAGAAGATCTTTGATGCTGTCTCTAATTACTTTTTGTTGTTGCTCAGTTGTTTTAAGGCAATCAACGGTAACAAACTTGTATGTTTTAGTCATAAGTTCATATTGTTCTTGAAGCTGAGTTTGATATTTTTTAATGGAAACAGAATTGTTGAGACTAAGTCCGATATCCATTCCGCTGTCATAGTAGTCATTTTCTTTTTGTTCTTGGGTTATTCTCCCCATTGCTTCTTCTGGGTCTATTTTGAAATAAAATGTTAGGTCAGGCTCAATTGCAAATTCATAGAGTTTGTTTATCCAATCCTTATTTTGTCCTCTTAGGTAGTCTTTAGCGATGGAGGTATACACGTATTTATTAAATAATATTATAAAACCTGCTTTTAATGCAGGTATTACTTGGTTATACATAAGGTCGCTAAAGTCAGAAGCATGTATTAAGCTGTACGTAATAGGAATAAGAGTTCTTTCTTCTTTAGCTTCACGGATATTTGTTGCTACTAATGGAGAGTTTTTTCTTTTTAATAGAGAAACTCCATAACCTTCAATTTCTAGCCAGTTTCTGGTAAGACCTAATTGCGTTGTTTTTCCGCTACCGTCTAATCCTTCTGCTACAATAAGTTTGCCGGGATAAGTGTTCTTCTTCATTTGAATTTCCTTTTAATAATTTGCATAATTTTTTCTCTAAACATAACTTGTTGATCATGAATACTTTGAGTTCCGTCCATCAGTGTAAATCCGAACTCGTCTATCATTTTTTCGTATTCAGAGATGACCTTAGATTGGAAAAGCAGATAACTCTTATAAGGATCGCTACTAAGCTTCATGTCTAGACCAGCCTCATAATATTTTGGTTTTCTTGTTTGTGTTATTCTTTCTAAGCTCATTTCAACAGGTACTTGGAAATAAAATGCACCATCTGGTTTTAAAGCAAAAGAATATAGACTTCTAAGC
>JBAXBT010000078.1:0-6296 GCA_037141875.1 Candidatus Riflemargulisbacteria bacterium | reverse complement strand
CTTCGCTCTTTGTGATACAGCGTCGCTCATACTCTTCTTTAAAAAAGATACCGCCATGTCTAAGCTAAATTCTTTTGCCCCACTAAGACTCTTTTTGTCGCTTATAAATTTTGCTATTTCTGCTGGACTTGCGTCCTTCAACTGTGCTTGTTCTTTGGCAGTTAATTTACGATCAAATGGCGTATTAGTAGCATTAGTAAGGCCGTGCTGTTTTAAATATGCTTTTGCTTCTTCTGAGATTACAGGACTACTTGACTTAGCATCAATGGCAACTTCTGGATTCTTTAGGTTAAGTTCAGGGAAAAACGTGGAAGCAGAAGGCGAATTAAAGGTATAGTCTTTTGGTGCATCGATAAAAGAAGCCTTCGCTTGCTGTTCTCTAATCTCCGCTGCTGATTTTGTAGCACTAGCTGAATTTTTATCCGGAACAGCATCTTTAGCAACAGGCTTACCTGCATTATTAGTAGTTATTATTTTAGCGGAAGCTAATGGGTCTATTGCGGCGGTCGTTACTGGGGCAATTGGAGCAGGTTCTCCATCGCCTTTCTTGCCAACCTTACCATCTTTGCCTTTACCTTCGCCTTCTAATTTCTTATCTAATTCTATAACGTTCGCTACTGCCTTTGCAGGCAAAGCATTAAAGGCTGAAGCAGCTCCAGTCACAGCTCCAAATATCGCTCCCAAAAATCCAAGCGCTGTAGAAGAAGAATTTGGTTTAGTTGGTTCTCCCTGCGGCTTTGTAGGAGCTGGAGGACCCGCAAAATTAGGATCTTTAGGATTACCAACATCATAAGTATTAGTTCCGCCTGTTGCTTTGTCTGGACTCAGTAAAGGTGTTGTATTAGAGGCACTGCTTGGAGCAGTAAATTTAAAATTGTTTTTCATTCCTGCCTGCATAATAGATACCAAGGAAAATGCAAATGACTGAATTAATGAATCAAACATCTGCTGTCTTCTATTAAATATTTCCATCTCATATGATGACTGTTCTTGTGCCCTGGCATTACTTACTGCTAGTTTAGAAAGACCACTCTTACCAGAAGAATCACCCTTACCAAAAGCACTATCAGCTTTAGCTTCTGCACCCTTACGATAGTTATCCCTTGCCTCTTTCTCGAAATGCTCTTTTAATACTTCCTGTATTATACTTCTTAGTAAATTCATCATCGCCATAACTATTCCATGAGCAAGAGGACTTGTATCACCAGCATTACCACCATAACCAGTCACCAAGGCCATTATGGCCTTTACTGACTCGTTCCATGAATCTGTAAACCCTTTTCCATCACTGCTTCCCATTGAAGTTGCTGTATCTGCAATTGAAACAAGACTTCCAACTATCTGCAAAATAGAAAAAATCATGGTAATCATTTGACCAGCCTTCATTGCTGCCAGATTCTCTTCAGCAGCTGTGACTGCATTCCATGCAGCTACTTGCATCTTAGCAAGAGCAACGGCTAACTGAAGTGCTATCTGCATTGCCTGCCCTTGATACTGTACAACAGCAGAAGTCATCTGATAATTTTCTACCGTGGATGGTGTCCTAAACAGCATGGACATAACCGATGATTAAGCATCTGCCATAGATTGAAAAACGGCTATCTGCGCTGTCCATGTCCTCATCATATTTTTAATTGCTTGCTTAATAGCTAGAGCAACTGATGGGTCATAAGTGATCCTTCCTCCAGCAGATGGGACAACCATGCCGCCAGCAGAATTATTTACCAAATCAAAAGCTGAACTTGTAAGAGCACTATTATTGCCTTGTCCGTCTGCTATTGCACCAAAATCTAATCCATACATAGCAACATAAACATCTTTCATCCTTTGGATAGCTTGTGTTTCTATTTTTTGCTGATCTCGTCCCTGCATAATACTTGCAATGGCCTGCAAAATTGCTGATACTGCTACAAGAATCATTCCTACTTTTGCAAGAGCATCAAATAATTTTAAAACAGAACCTATAATGGAAAGACAGGATATCCCTATACTTATCCATCCATACATATTTGCTGACTTCATCTGGTCCTTAGCCTTCTCTATTGCTAATAAGGCATCTGTTAGAATCTTATCTACCTGCATCTGCATTTCCTTGCGTTGTGCAGCCAAACTAATCATGGTCATTGCGTACGCGCCAAACGCTTGAAAACCTGCTAGTGTAAATTTTGACTGGCTACCAGTATTAACACCAAATAAGACAGTAAGAATTATTGCTTGTGCTTCTAACATAGCTGAACCTATTGCTAAGACTGCTAGCATCTGAGATAAGAACTTAGTAACACTATTTTGATCGGCCCCTAAGGCTCCTGTCATGGCAGTATTCAGCCCCTGAAAAAGCACTCCCATGTTACCCTCTCCAGATTCTACACCTTTAAATAACCATTCAGGAGTAAAAAATTTTGGACCAACTGAAAATGCATCTTTATAATCCTGATACATCTGTTTAGCAAACTCATAGGTCTTGGCTGCGTCTTTCATAGATTGAAGCGCCAACATAATACCAATTATTGCACCAATGATTCCAACAATAATACCAATAGGTCCTGCACATATTGCAGCCAAAGATGCGGCTGTAACAATGCTACTTATAATCTGTCTAGTCATAGCCCTTTTAAGGCTACTTATTTGCTGATTCACACTCTTTAACTGCATCTCAACTTGTAACTTCCTATTGTGTTCCTGTGCTTGATTAAACAACATGGAAGAATTGTAATCAAAGGCTGAACTAATTCCAGCAAATGTACTTGTAACCCAAGTCTGCAAAACCTGCATAGCATCTACCTTGGGTTGAATATTAAAAAGGACTTGTAGTACTACACCATTAGCATCTGACATTGCATCAAAAATGGTAAGTAATGATAAAATCATTATCTGCATAGCCATGATCTGGGCATTAAGATCTCCTATATCGCCACCCATCCCTTGAACCAGTCCCCAAGCATTTGCAACTATGTTATTAAGCTGACCTCCAAAATTTGTAGCCATATCCTCTGTAGTTAGTATTTCCCCTACCTGATTCCCTCCATGCTGATACTCGCCTTCAACCCAATCAAGCTTTAATAATTCATAATGTAGAGAAATATCATTTTCTAAATTGCTTTTCATTACTTGGAGTATTTCCATTTGATACTTCATCATCTGTCTTGGATAAATAAACATTGCATACCCTAATGCACCAAACAGGGAGCAAACTAAAGCTTCCAAAGGATTCATTCCCATGGCTAACGCAGCAATAAACATTCCAAGAGGACCAAGGAAAAATCCAACGACCATAAGTGTGAAAAAATTCCCCCAAAAATTTACTTTCTTCTTTACAACGTTCCAAATTCTTACTGCATCGTCGTATTGTTTTTGAGCAAGCTTAATATTCTCCGCCATTTGGATTCCAACTTTAATAAAATTAGTAGATCTGGTAATCCATTGTTTCTCTGCAGAACGAAAGGATGCATCAATAGCAGCAATATTTGCCCTATCATCATTCTTAGAATCTATCCCAAACAATACTTTGAGCACAAGACTAGAAATATCCATAGTAGATTCCGATATTACATAGCCAGTTTGTGTCTGCATAACCAACTTATCTAATCTGGCAGATACTCTTAAATTACTATCTACTGAACCACCTCTTAAAGCCTCTTGCCAAATATTGTCTCTTTCCCATGCACCTTTTACTTCTCCAATCTTTGCAATAGCAGCTCTACAAGAAGTAAGAAGCGTTGTATTTACTCCACTGAATTGCTGAAGCAATAATAAATTAGCATGAGAAACAAGCACATTCTCATATGCATCTCTCTTCTTCTTGTCTTTATGACTAGCACATTCCTTAGCAATTCGTTTAGCTTCTTCCATGTTAAATTCATAAGCTTCTTGATTCTTATCCATTGCATCCTCTAAGGCCATTGAAATAAGTTGATCTAAGTTGCTTACCTCACTAGAGAATCTGTCTGATATCCTTTGAGGAGAAAGGACTTTAACGTCTTCATACTCAAAATCAAACACATAGGAAATAACCATTTTCCTAACATCTAACAATTCATTAAAAAGAATAACGCAAGCCATCATGATATATATCTGAATCTGGATACCTAAAAACTGATCTACCATACCCTCAAAGTCCACACCAGTATATGACCTCCAGTTGCCTGCAGCAAAAGCTGCGGTCTCTTCTGTTACACCAGAAAGATCGACAGGTATCTCATAATAATATTGTTGATAATTTATTAAATTATTCACATGAACCATATAGGTGTCATAAGCTGCTGAAAATACACTTATAATAGAATCCATGGTTGGGTGAGTAACTGCAGGAGGAGTGTTTTGGATAGCAGTATACATGCTTGCTTCATAGTGTGGATTCTCAAAGACAAGAGTAGCTCCTATAGAAGAATAAACCTCTATAGAATCTGCATTAAATGAAAAGTTGTAATCGCTCGTCTGCACTTGAGGAATACTCACTATACTTGGGACATGAGCTCCTGTTGTTAGGTCAAAAGCTATAATTTGACCACTGCTTGCGCTATAACCAGCAACTGTATGACCAGGATCAGTGCTGCTGCCCTGTTCAACATAAATCTTAATATTTTCTGGTCTTACTCCTGCCGCAAGACATAAGTCTACAAAAAGAATGGTCAAATCTTCACAGTCACCACCACCTGTATTAATGGTGCTTTCAGCTGTTTGCCAGGCTAGTCCTGTTTCCTCATCACTTAGATACTCATAGTTTGTAGAAACATAATTATAAATTGCAACGGATATTTCATCTTCTGACATATCTGCTGTTATTATTCCTTCTGTTCTCAACAATTCAACTATCTGTTGTACTTCCGGAATATCTGAATCGACAAAAGACCTTACATCAACTACTTCTGTACCATCATAGGCAAGAACAGTAGGCTCAGCTATACCAGTTGAAGCACTAGTAGTAGTTGTAGTTGTAGCTGTAGTTGTTGCTGTAGCTGTAGTTGTAGAAGGAGGCAACGGGAAAATAACTTTAACTTGACTTTCATCTATTTCGAACGTTGCATCAATGTCTGGAAGGGCTTCCCTTTGAGACAAATCAAGCTCAACGATTGATCCATCAGTTGTTACATATCCACAAACAAGAAGCTCAGGCAAATCACCTTCTGCGGTTGTCTTATATACTTTAATATTGCTTTCTTCTACACCAGCTGCGATACATAAATTAACAAAAAGAATAGTTTGGTCGTCATAACTACCACCACCCTTTCTAATTGTGGTTGGGGCAGGTTGCCAAATAGACCCTTCTTCTTCATCAGGATAATAAGCATACTGACTAATTACATAATTAAATAAAGAGACAACTACCTTTTCCTCGTCTAGTTTATCCCCAATTACCCCGTCCTCTACTAATATATCAATCAACTCTTTTACTTCAGTGTCAGAAGGGCTGATAAATATCCCCACATCTCTCGTTTCCAGATTATCGACACTCGAAAAGCCTTCCTCTTTAATTGCCAATTGTTCTACAATAAGCTCATCACTGAGTTCAGCACTAGTGCTAGAACTAACGCTCTCATCCTCTACAACTTCTTCAATAGTTACATTTGGATTTTCAACAGCTAGAGCTTCTGCCTTCCCAATAAGCTCATCGAATTTATTACTATAAGCATCTGCAGTTTCAGAGCTGACAAGCATTTCCATCTCATCCAAACCTTTTTCTGCGACCTTAATAACATCATCAATTACCTCTGGAGCTTCTTCTTCAAATAAAGTTCGTTCACCAGTAAAAATATCTTCTGTTGTTTCTGGTGTTTCCGCTGTTTCTATGTCTCCATCTTCAAGCTGAATAAGTATCTTATTCTCTGTTTCTTTTAAAGCACTCTCAATACTACCTAATACTTTTTCTGAAGGAATAATATTTTCTATCTCATTAACAATTCTACCCAAAAGACTTACAACATCTTCATCATCTGTTATAAGAGCTACTTGCTCTTTAATGATTGTACTCAAATCAGTATTATATTCATCAATTAGAGTATTAACCTCTATTCCTTGGCCAATCCTTTCCTGGAAATATTTATTAACTGCTTCATCAATAGCAATTGCACCAGACTCTAATAACTGCATTATCTCATCATTAAGGATATATGATTTATCTTCCTTCTCTTGCAAAATAGTTTGAAGTATTTTAGCAACAGATTTAACATCTGCACTTAAAGAAGTGCCATCCTCTGCTACTGAGTTGGAAATCGTAAGATTGTCATTACTAATGGAGCTTACAACTAATTCTTCATCATCTAATTCACTCATCGATGCATCATTTCGACTGAAACGCC
>JBAXBT010000077.1:0-6303 GCA_037141875.1 Candidatus Riflemargulisbacteria bacterium | reverse complement strand
TTTTCGTTGTTTTTGCTGGTGATTAAATTTTGCATAGGCTCTAGTATATCACTTATCTTGTTTTGTCTGATTAGTAAAAATAACTAAACTAATGATCTTTATTAAAGGATAAACTCTTCGGCATCCATATATGGAGTTTTCCTTCGTCCTAACAAAGAAATAATTAACCCAGAGATTAATCCTGACACAAGAGCCAAAACAACAGTTATACCAATACCAAACAATTGAGCTTTTACATTGATACCAGTCACAACCAAAAGCGCGACAAGTCCACCGAATAGACCAGGTAATCCATGTAAATTAAGTACTCCGCAGGAATCAACCTTGTTTGTAAGTTTTTGTAATTTAGATTGAATCACAGCAAAACCAAAAGTCGAAATAAACCCAGCAATAATACCAACAAGGAACGCAATCCCTGGAACAGTATTAGCACATATAGCTCCAATGGCAACACCACCAGCAAGGGCAGCATTGGCAATATCAGCAGCAGAAATCTTACCTCTTAATTTAACAGTTGCAAAATAAGTAGCGAGTGTTGAACCACAAAGTGCAAAAACCACATTAATTGCAGTCAGCGGAACCAATTCAGGAGACACCAACGCAGAGCAAAAGCTTGGCCAAAAAATCCATAAAACCATACTTCCTAGAAGTGAATAACGATCACTTGTTTCATCGCTTTCAATCGCAACTTCACTTTCTGCTTTAGTTGTCATAGCAATAGCAACACCTAACCCGAAAAGTGCTCCAAAGGCATGAATTATAATTGACCCACCAGTATCAACAAAACTTGGGACAAGAGCAAACTTTCCGCTTAACAAAAGCCATTCATTAAACGCATAAAAAGGTACAAACAATAAGCCAAGTAAGATGTATTGGTTCATTTTCAATCGCCCTAACACTGCACCAGCAGCGATTAATAAACTAGCTGCCGCAAACTCCGCAAGAATAAGTTTATCAATCAAAACATCTGGACTACCTACAGTAAAAAAATTATCTTTTAAAAAATACATTGGAATAGCGATGCTAACTAGTAAATAGGTTGCTGTGAGTGCTGAACGACCATACTTTTTAACGAAAACCATTAAAAAACCAAAACCAACTAGTAACATTGCCATAATGTGAATAGCTCGACTATACTTTCCAACATCAACTAGAGCCGTAATGCAAACCTCTGGTGATTGTGCTCCGAAAGAAAGACCACTTATAGCAAATATCATTAAACTTAAAACAAATAAATATTTAATATTTTTTTTCATACAATACCCCTTTTAGTTATTATTAAAAAAGTAGATTAACATTATATTAAAAAATCTAAAAGTAAATCCTGTTAAAATAAACAAAAAATCATTAATATATTTTAACTCAAGGTTCTTGAGAATCATTTCTAATGTGCTAAACTTTAAACAACAATTATAAAGGAAAAAACTATGCTTTATCGCAAATTCGGCAAAACTAATGAAATGGTCTCAATCCTTGGATTTGGATGTATGCGTCTACCGTTATTGCCTGGTGGTACTGCCGCAAATATTGATGAAGAGTTGTCTACTAAACTAATCCGATACGCCATAGATCAAGGTGTAAACTATATTGATACCGCGTATCCTTACCATGGCACAGGAATGGGCAGCGCTGGACAAAGCGAACCTTTTGTTGGAAAAGCACTAAGAGATGGTTATCGAGAAAAGGTTAAGCTTGCCACAAAACTTCCAAGTTGGTTGATTACTTGTAGATCAGATATGGATAAATATTTAAATGAACAACTAGATCGACTAGAAACAGATCACATCGACTTCTACCTTGTACATTCTCTAAATGCACATCTATGGAAAAACGTTAAAGATAATGGAGTTACTGAGTTTTTAGATCAAGCTATTAGTGATGGCAGAATTAAATATGCTGGATTTTCTTACCACGAAAAACATGAACATTTTAATGAGATTGTAGATGCTTATGATTGGTCCTTCTGCCAGATTCAATACAATTACATGGACGAGAAATATCAAGCAGGTAAAAAGGGCCTGATTTATTCTGCACAAAAAGGCCTTGGCATAACCATAATGGAGCCACTAAGAGGTGGTAAGCTTGCAGCAAATCTTCCCTCGACTGTTCAACATATTTTCAATAATGCACCTATAAAAAGAACCCCAGCAGAATGGGCTCTGAGATGGGTATGGAATCATCCTGAAGTATCTGTTCTGTTAAGTGGCATGAATAGCATGGAACAGGTTGTCGAAAACATTAAAGTTGCTCAAACCGCAACAGTTAACTCTCTTACTATAGAAGAAAAAGACATTATTGAACAAGCCAAAAACATGTTTGAACGAAAATTAAAAGTAAACTGTACAGCTTGTGGTTATTGTATGCCCTGTCCAGTAGGAGTAAATATTCCAGGATGTTTTTCTTTATACAACAATTATCATATGTTTGGTAAAGAAGAATTTTACGGTATGCTTCCTGCAAAACAAAGAGCTTCGAATTGTGCAGAATGTGGACGATGTGAAACTCATTGCCCTCAAACTATACAAATCAGACAGGAACTAAAAAACGTAAAGGCAATTTTTGAACCAAGTTAATAAATACATCAGGAGGACATCATGCAAATTCAAGCCATTTTAGAAGCACCCTTTATTCCAGTTAAACGGACATTAAATGAAGCTAATCTGTATTTGTTTTGGTTTACGTTCACTATAGGAAACTTGCTTTTACCGATGGTTGTACATTCAATCCCTAACGGTGGAATGATTTTCCTTCCACTTTTTTTCTTTACCTTGGTTGCTGCATACAGCGAAGGACTTTTGGTTGGTACTCTGGTTGCAATTAGCTCCCCACTCATTAATTATTTTCTTACAGGGATGCCTATGCTTACGATGTTACCAATTGTATTATTTAAATCAGTATTTATTGCTGTTGCGGCTTCAATGGTTTCAATTCATTTTAAAAAAATAAATTTAATAGCTATTATTTCACTAGTTGTAACAATGCAGCTTATGGGAAGTGCTTTAGAGTATATTATCTCAGGAAACATCGAAAGAGCTATTAGTTCTTTGCAACTCGGAATTCCTGGCATGATTATAATGGCCTTTGCTGGATATGCACTTCTGAGAATAATCGCAAAAATACGTGAATAAACTCCCAGAAGGTATCACCTTACAACTGTATTTGGCTTTCCCAGGAGTTGATAGTTCGTCATGGGAAGTTCTTTTTTCAAGCACTAAGAAATGGCTCCATCCTCTATTTGAACTTGAGGAATTTCTTGCATCACATACAATAGAAATAATCAATAATAAATGCACCTTTGAGTTTGGTAATGGTCTTAAAGTTTCTTCTTCAGACTTATTTCTACGTGACACTGTTATTGGTCGTGCGGCAGCAGTATTAATAACTCGTATGGGCATTAACAGGCTCGGCGCCAACCTTATCAGTCGTCTAGCCATCCCTCTACTCCAAGAACATTCTGTCCAATTTGAGGCCATCAAAACAATTGATGCAATCGACTGTATGACAGAGAATTTACTTAAAGATTATTCTGATTATGAGGAAGCTTATGCTGTTCTAGCCGAACGAAGAGTTAATGCACTGAAGTAGTTAGCAACCACTCACTAATACAATAAAAGCATTTAAAAACTTCTGAAAAAACTCTTTGGTTGAATCGTTAACAAGATTACCTTGCTCGTTAAAAAGAGTACTAACTCCACCAATATAGGCCTCTGGTTGTTGCATAGTAATCACGTTAAGAAATACCAGCGATTGTCTCAAATGATGATTAGCACCAAAGCCACCCATCGCACCAGGAGAAATACTCATCACAGCTCCTTTTTTCCCATCCCAAGCACTCTGGCCATAAGGTCTAGAAGCAACATCTAGGGCATTCTTTAGCACAGCAGGAACAGAACGATTATACTCAGGAGTAATAAAAATAACTCCGTCCAGATTTCGAATAGAGTTACGAAGATCAAGCCAGGCCTTTGGAGGAGTTTCGTCAAGATCTTGGTTATACATAGAAACCTCTCCAATCTCGATGATTTGTAGAGAAATATCTTTTGGATCCAGAGCGATTAGGGCATTAGCAACTTGTCTACAAAAAGAACCTGTCCTTAAACTACCAATTAATATGCCAATATGTTTCATGATAAGTTTATAGTAGTCCTCCATAATGACAAAGTCAAATTTCCTATTATGCATGTCAATTTATGGAGTTGCTTTACACCTGTAAGACCACCTCCTATAATTAAAGCTATATGAATAATCAAAAAATTAGAATCATTAAAGATGGTCCCTATATCGTAACTGGTGGGATTCCTCTATCAGAAAAAGTTATTGTTTCGAAAGGAAATGTTAATGTCTTTGAGGAAGGCAGATTGTTTCCACAACAAAAGGAATATGCCTTATGTCGTTGTGGAAACTCTAAAAATGCACCATATTGTGATGGAACTCATCAAGATATTGAATTTGATGGAACAGAAACAGCCTCCAAAGCTAAATATCTCAATAGAGCAGAACTTCTAGAAGGGCCAGAGTTAGACCTTTTAGATGATAATCGCTGTGCATATGCTAGATTTTGTCATCAAAAACATGGAAATGTCTGGCAACTTACAGAACGCTCAAATAACGAAACGTTCAAAGCAGAAGCAATCAAAGCAGCAAGTGAGTGTCCAACTGGCAGATTAGTCGCTGTAGATAAAGATGGTAAACATATCGAACCAACACATATACCTTCTATAGATATAATCCAAGATCCAGAAGAAAATGTAAGTAGCGGATTATTCGTAAAAGGATATATTCCTATTGAATCATCAGATGGAGAAACTTATGAATTACAAAATAGAGTAATGCTTTGTCGTTGTGGTCAATCCAAAAACAAGCCTTTTTGCAACGCTGATCATGTATCAGCTGAGTATAACGACGGATTATAAATATAGATGTAACTTGTCTTGGAACTTTAGATACAAGCAGGTAGCTCTAAATACTTAGCTATACCAGGAATTTTCTCTTTTAACATAAACTCAGGAATAATGTATTGAGGAAAACATCTTGAACAATTATGAGAGTGAAGAATATGAACCATAAGGCCTTTTGTGTCTTGAAGAAAACGAACCTTTATTCCGGCATTTAAAGCAGCTTCAATAAAAGGATAATCATCAACATATTGATGATCAGCATACTTGCCCAAAGCAAAAACAGAACGAAAATACACATAACTAAAGCCCCATCCATACTCATTACTATTATTCTCGTCAAAAGAGTCCCATTTTACACATTCTTCTTTATCTCGATCTAATATATGGAAATACCCATTTTTAAGAGTCAGATCCCAATATGCTGATTTCTTTAAGCTCAAGGAATGTATATAGAAAGATGTAAGTTTAACAAATTGATAGCCTTGAGCTAATTCATTTATCATAACTTCCAAATAATTAGGAGAATAATAATCATCATCATCAAAACTAGCAATAATCGTACCTGTTGCTCTTTCAATTAACCAATTCCTCTTACTCCCAATTGCCAATGACTTGTCAGTAACGTGATACTTAACCCGACTGTCTTCCAAAGAAAAAAAGAATGGGGATATATGTACACTGTCACCTAAAATTAGCCACTCCCAGTTAGTGTATGTTTGATTCAGAATATTTTCATACTGAAGTTTAAGGAATTGTTCTCGATTTCCAGTTGGGGTAATAATACTAACAAGATTAGTTTGAGATGACATTAGCTTCCTCTTTTCTATATTTTATAATACAAAACCTACTTCGAAACCACAAGAAAAGTTTAATGTTACATTAATAAGTAAATTTTTGTATCTTTTTTATCACAACTAACATCTAAGTTATAGATAATTAAAAAGGAGAATGAATTTATGATGTATAAAAAACCACGTATTATGATATTTGTATTGTTTACATTAATTACTACCTTTGTATATGCCCAATCAGTAACTAAAGTTAGGTACCTTTCATCTCTTGATTTTCAAAAAGAATCTTTAATAACAAATAATACTCTTATAGATATCAGAACACCAGAGGAGTTTGCGAGTGGTCACCTAAAAGGCGCTAAAATTATTGATTTTCGACAAGGAGATTTTGCTAACCAAATTAAAAAATTAAATCATAAACAGACAACTCTTATCTATTGCCGAAGCGGACATCGAACAGAAAGCGCTCGAGTGGAGTTCGAAAAGCAAAATTTTAAAGAAATAGTTATACTAAAAGGTGGCATTCAATCTTGGAATTCAGCTAACCTTCCAATGAAATATTAAGGAGATAATATGAGCATCACAAACGTTATACAGATAATAGTAGGTCTTAT
>JBAXBT010000076.1:0-6325 GCA_037141875.1 Candidatus Riflemargulisbacteria bacterium | reverse complement strand
AATCTTTATGCCTTATTAATATATCGTACAAATAAAAAATAATTCCACGTTAATTACCAGCATTATTCATTTTGTTTAATTGGTCTAAAATATAATCATACTGCAACGCACCATCAAAACCTTTTACACTAAACACCGTATCCTTGCTAGCTCTAGAAAATGCCTCACTACTAGAAAAACCACTAACTTGAAAATTATTAGCTAATAATACCAAGTTATATAACCATTCAGCGTTTGCATCATCGATTCTATGTTCATCGGTAAAGTTTATTCTTTCCATTATCAACTTAAAGGTATCTTCCACATTAAATTTAACATCATTACGTGCCCAAATAGCTTCTTCAATATCTTGACGCACCATAAGTGCATGATATCTTGGTGCTATCTCAAGGAATGACTTATCAAAAGACCTTAACCTTATAACAGCTAACAACAATTTATCCTTAAATTGAGCAATATCTCCATCTTATGCTAATGTTCCTTGTATAACAGATGATTCAATAGTCTTTGATAACCAATATGTTAAACTCAAACTTTGAGAAACTAGCCCACCAAACCCTGACATATTATTTGAACAATAGTAATCAAAGTTTTTTGAGTTAAATTTGTTAACAAATAATTTTCCTAATTCACTCATTTCCTTAACATCTTTATTATCAAAACCATTTCTATCCACTCTCTCAAGAATCATAGAATTTAATTTAGAAAAATCTACAAGTAATGACTTCAACTTACCCTCATTGCCATTTTCATTTAAAGTTAAAATATTTCGGATCTCTTCAAATATTGATACTTGATATGCTTGGAGTAACGTTAAATATAAATGAATATTATCATATTCACCTTTATCCAACTTATCTAAATAACCTTTAATAACAGTAGCCTTGCTATCGTAATCTAAAATGTCAGAAAAAATCATAGACGACAAAACAAAACCTTTTAATTTCGGAGGTGCAGCATCAAATAATACTTTAAATTTACTTATAATAAATTGTCTTTTCTCTGATTGATTACTAATTTTATTAGCATCAGCATAAATATCAATAATAGTTTTCTTTGCTATTTGCGTGTCTACTACAAAATGTAATGAGTCAGAACCAATTGACTTTGCCTGAGAAAAATCTTTATCATTTGTATTTACTCTTTTAGTTGAGAAACCGAACAATCCTCCTAGCATAGGTTTTTCATAATCTTTGGCTGTTTGCCAACTATCATATATCCTATGATCACTAGTTTCTAAAAGTAATGGGTTATATCCGTATGCCATACTCTTATCTATACCCGAATTTGTTCTTCCACTAACCTTTTGCATATATGTTGTTAATCTGTTAAATCCAAACTCATTGGAAATAGCAACTATATCTGTCCTCTCTCTTTCAGATAAAATATCCCATAACATTGTTTTTTCAATATATAGCTCTCTTAAAACCAAATTATCTTTATCTCCAACATTTTCTACCATAGAAATGTAATAATTAATTAACTCATTAATATCCTGTAATGAGGCACCTTTCATCCTACTTAAATCATCAAAGTATCTTGAAATCAAATTAGTGTGCCCTGCTGTTACATTAGACCCACTAATATAAGGAAACTCATCACTATCATTTTTATCAAGAGCCATTCTAGCAATATTATCTTTCCCAACATGCTCACCATAATCTGATGATGCTCTAGCTTGTAACATTCTATGACTATACTCCATATACGTTTTATACCCTGTCATATCAGAAACTCTCTGAGAATATTGACCATAAGTATAAGGATCAACTGTGGTTAAGTCTCTAATTACTGGCGTTGACAATTGATACATTGTATTCTCATTAAAAGTAGGACCTGACCAATGAGTGCTCATTAATGAACCAAAATATGAAATCACATTATTGGCTGGATTAATATCATCAAAATGAAATCTTTTTGTTGGAATAAAGTTATTAACGAACCATTGATTATAATTAAGAGCTACTTTTGCTGAGGTTACTTTGTCAGCGATAAAACTACCTGTATTTGAAACACTTACCAATGACTCGCCTGACTCATCTGACTTCACCTTAAAAGTAGATAATAATGAATCAGAATCTTTTGCTACTTTCTTATAAACCTGATAAAGCATTTCAGCTCCCTCTTTATTATCTTTACGATAGGTAAAAGTTCCTTGAGGTGTTTCGAAATATTTTGAAATAACATTAAAAGCCTTAATAGTATCACTATCTAACTTGACTTTATACTTCGTTGAGTCTACAGCAGAAGCTAAACTACTCTCTGCACACAAATACTTAACCCCTACATTGTTACCCCTAATAAATGTTGTCTTAATATCTTGCTTTAAAACTTCTTGCGCATAAGTATGCACAAAATATCTTAATATATCTTTGCCAACTATCTTATTCATCAAACTTCCAGATGACCATCCTTTTTCAACTGCTCCGATCAAAGCTACTAAAAGCAAAGCATCATCTTTAGAATTAGAAGAACTATCCTTAATTTTTATACCTGTATCAGTAACAATAAACCTACTTGGGATAAGTTTCGATATTCTACTAAATGCAAAATTCTCACCGCTTAACATAAATATTGTATTAAAAAGTTTCTCAAATTTACCTTTGTCATTATTCTTTAAAGCATCAAATAACCCTTTAACCATTTCTGCTGAAGTAATTTCATTATCTCCATCTAAACTAACAATAGCTAAATCAGTATTAAATTTAACTTCGTTGTATCCTTTATCAATGAAACTATCTATCTTGATTTGACTAATATTCTGAACAAATGTTGGTTGAGGACTACCTGTTGAATTCGTAAGAAAAAAATTACCTCTAGAATAAAAACTATCCATAGCTCCAATATTTAACAATGTATTCTGATAATACCTATTTACCTCAACTGGACATCGACTAATATTAAAGGTTAATAATTGAGACGTTAATCTTTCACCCAATGCTTCTGCTAGAGGCAAATACATTGCGTAATCAGCCACTGTATTTGTAAATTTAAAGGACTTATTCTTTGCTGCTTCTAATACTTGCTTGCCTAGTTCTGTGCCTTTCCCTGTTTGTTGAATATATTTTGATATCTCCCAAGGAGCTCTAATCCCATCAAATGATTGAACTTTAAACTTATCATCTACTCCACCAAGACTTACTTCAATCTTTCCGTTATTTTCAATTAATGAATATTTTCCAGGGAATCCACCTTCTGACTGTTTTAATCCATTAGTAGCATCAAATATCTCTTTATAAATATACATAGAATCATCAGTTGCTTTTTCCCATAGTTTTGCTTGTTCACTAAGTCCCTTAGCCTTACAAAACTTAGATACATCCAGATAAGTAGCTGGAGATAAATAGTCAGTAAAATACTGTCCTTTAGTCTCGTAATCTGCTGCTGATGATCTTGTAACAAGTTTGCCTGCTACAGTATCAAAAACTTTGCCTGGTTGAGAAGCAAACTTTATTAAATCTTCAGCCAACTTACCATAGTCAGTTTCTCCTCTTTTCCATATACCACTTTCTACTAAACTCTGAGCATAAATTAATGAACTAATAAAATCTACATCAGCATCAGTTGCCGAATTTCCATCAACTACTGAAACAGTTTGCGTGGCAGGATTAAATCTAGCATGCCATGCAGGAAAGGATTTCCCAGTCTCTATCATTTTTTGCGTTCCCTTTAAAATTAGATCAAAGTTGCTTTGCGTTTTAGCTGCAATTTTCTTATCTGAAGGATTAGCCATAGCACTGTGTGCTGACAATACTAAATAGTAAGCTTGACCCTCAGAAGTTATTTGTAAACTAGGTTGGTTATCTTTATTCGAAGGATCAACTATATAGCCTGCTCCATTAACATTCTTCAAGTACTGTTCTATGCCATTTATGTACTTATTATAAGCTGAGCCTTTTAATGATTCCTCTGCTTCTGTCCTGTCAGGCTGAGGATAAGTTACTACATTTGCTGATAATTTTTCTATACCACTCATTTTGTTAGACCCTCTCTAATTAAAAATCTTCCTTTGCCTTGCTTATCTTCCTTCGCCCCATCTTCAATAAACCCATCTTCTAATGCTAGCGGATTAGCCTTTAAAGCAGCAGCAAATTCATCTTGAATTTCTGGAATACCCATAAAGCCCTTTTCAACATGCTGCTTAATAGAAATAAGAGTCTGTTGCAAATATGCATACGTGAAATAAAATAATGGTAAAGCTAATGCTAATACCCACGCTCCTGATTGAATGCTTGCATAAATAGTAGCAACTATACTTAAAATCTGCATTGCTCTTGCTCCAACTTTAAATAACTTTTGTTGTTTGATAAGCGGATCATTTTCACTTAAACCATGAGCTCTTAATTGCAGTATCTTATTATCTATTGATCTCTCAAGATTATTAAACAATACAGCAACACCCAAAGGTACTAAGGTAATAGCTGATGCAGGATTAACTACTAAAAATTGTTTCAATATTATGGGTAGAGGCACGGCTATTGGAGCCCAAGCGAAAGTACCCTTCTTAACAGCTTCATACAACAACATCCTTCTTTCACCATGTAATTGGCTTGTAGTCTTTGGTTTAAGAAGATTCCCAAATCCATTAGGCATCTTTCCTAAATAACCAGCCCAGACACTAGAAAGGTCTCTTGCCTTAATTTTCTCTAAAACAGAATATAGTTCTTCTACGATTGCTCTTTGTTCAGGAGTCAAGTCTACAGTAACACCTAGTAATGCCTTTCCATATTTCTCAACAAATACTTGTTTGCTAGATGGAAGACCTTTTGTAATCCTTCCAATCGAGTCTTGTTTCTCCTCAATAACTTCATAAGTTGAACTATCTACTGATTTAATTATTCCAAGTGACTTTAATGTTTTCAACATTTTATCCGCTCTATTACCAAAAGCGTTCTTTATATCTAACGTTAAAACATCCTCAGATCTAAAAAAGTGTCTTGAAACTTCATCAATACCTATTTGTTTAAAAGTTAATTGTTCAGCATTTACATCTGTAAAGAAATGATTCCAATATGATTTATCATATACATTACTATTAAAAAATGTTGCTTTTAGAAACTCATCTCTTATTTTTTGTTCAATAGATTCAATCAGTATTGGGATTCTCTTGTCAGCAAGGACCGTCTTTCCAAAAAAATTTTGTCGGAAATTGACATAGAAATCTTTTTGAGGAGTTACCGGAAAAATAAGCGGGTAAATGGGACTATTGGGGGAATAGTCTGGTTTAATCCATATAATATCAGAATTGGTAATCGCTTTTATCTCTTGCGTCAAATCAATATTTACATCATAAAGAATCCCTCGGATTAGATCTCGTGCCTGAGGCTTTTCTTGATCTCTCTGAAGAATCTTTAATTGCCTCTCTGACGTTTTAACGGATTTACACGTATAAATAGCCAACAATATTGTTCCTAATGCAACGAGCAGATTGGCAATTGTGCTTAAAGAAATCCCAAATATCGAAAATTCATGTATAGCCATATTCCGCTTTGAGTATTATCGCAGAGAGTTCTTAAAATTGTGGACGGCGGTAAGTATTGTTAGAGATGAGTTATGGATTGGGAATGAGGGAATAATCACTAAAGGGTTTAGTCAGATTGGGGACATCTCTAATAGGGTAATTCGTTAAAGATTTCATCTTTTTCCTGCAAATATATTTTTTAACATTTTAACAATTAACAATGTATTATTTAAAAAAATTATTTAATCAATTTTACATATAGACTATAAATCACTGCCTTCTTAGCATCTGCCCCGCCAGCAAGAAATCGAGAATTTTCGATAACCAGATAATATTTTCCTTGTGCGGGAAGGGAATAATAGAACGTATCTGAAACAACATTTTTATGGATGACAGCATTGAACGGTACCATTTCCCCAGTTTTAAAATCATTCGTATATATATCGAAATTATCCTTATCCATAATCAGAACATCCACCGGGAGAAACACAGCAGAAGTTACTTCAATTGTAAATAAATAACCCTTATCACCGGCAAGAGGATAGGATTTGATATGATCGTACTCAAGATTATTCATTGGTGCTTCGATTACTGGAATAGCATTCTGGGGTTCGTTTTTTGCGTACTGATTGCCTGTATCTGCAGCGGCTCTAGCCGCAGTAGCAATTGTACCTGCCTTTGAACATCCTGATGAGAAGATTAAAAAAATGATAAGAATCAAAACAAAAAATCCTGTAATTTTCGAATTTTTCTTGTAAATTTTGGGATCCGAAAAATATTTGTAAAAGAAAACTGGGAAAACAATCGCACATTGATAGGGCTGGGTTTGTTTGGATTAATTTTTATTATTAGTTTTTTCACAAC
>JBAXBT010000075.1:0-6379 GCA_037141875.1 Candidatus Riflemargulisbacteria bacterium | reverse complement strand
ATTATTGTGATAAGGAATTTAGCGACAAAAATGGTAAAAATAGACACTTGAAAATATGCAAACTTAAACCTAATGATAAATCTCGCATTAAAGAACTCGAAGATAAAGTGGCAGAACTTAGTGGAAAATTGTCTAGTACAAGCATTATCACAAAAAATAGCAACAATACCACTAATAATACTACGAACAATACAACTAATAATACAATTAACAACTATATCACTATTAGTCTGACTCCTTATAATGATCCTAATATGGAAGGAATGCAACCTGATTTTGTTAAAGTCGCTGAGGCCTATAATGTTTTAGGATTAAGAGCAACTAAGCCAGGAGAAGTAAGAGCTATTTTAGAAAAGGCGTTGGCGCATAATGGGCCCGTAGTTGTTGATATGAGAGTGACTCGGGATGAAAATGTTTTTCCAATGGTTCCTGTTGGTGTAGCTATTGATAAAATGATAGGCGAAAGGGGTAGCATGTAATGAGACACGTATTATCAGTTATTGTTGAAAATAAGCCAGGTGTCTTGGCAAGGATAGCTAGCTTATTTAGCAGAAGAGGTTTTAACATAGACAGCTTAGCAGTTGGTGTTACAGAAAAACCTGAGTTTTCTAGGATAACGTTGGTAGTTACAGGAGAAGATTTAATTATTGAACAGATTACAAAACAGCTTTATAAATTGATAGATACTTATAAAGTGGCAGATCTTACAGCAGTGAAGCATATTGAAAGAGAAATGCTACTTGTTAAGGTTAGTATTAGTGTAACCACCAGATCTGAGGTTATTGAGATAGTAGATATTTTTAGAGGAAAGATTATAGATGTTTCAGAGAAGAATATGACTGTTGAGATTACTGGTGATTATGAAAAGAATGAAGGCTTTTTATCCCTACTTAAAAAGTTTGGGATTATAGAGATAGTTAGAACAGGTACAGTAGCAATACAGCGAAGTACTGGTAATTAGGAAGGAGAAAGAGTAAAAATGACAATAGTATTATATGAAAAGGATATCGATAAAAATGCATTAAAGGGTAAGAAAATAGCGATTATAGGTTATGGTTCACAAGGCCATGCTCATGCGCTGAATCTTCAAGATAGTGGGTTTGATGTAAGAGTGGGATTAAGGTCCGATTCTCCATCAGTAGAAAAGACAAAGAAGGCTGGACTTAAGGTTCTTTCTCCAGATCAAGCAGCAAAGGAAGCAGATTTAGTTATGATGCTTGTTCCAGATGAGACAGCAGCTGACATTTATAATGAGTCTATTGCTCCAAATCTAGTTGCAGGGAATATTTTAGCCTTTGCACATGGATTTAATGTCCATTTTGGATTTGTTAAACCAGCAAAAGATATCGACGTTATTATGGTTGCACCAAAAGGACCAGGACATATGGTAAGAAGAGTTTATCAAGAAGGTTTTGGTGTCCCTGCAATATATGCAGTAGGACAAGATGCTTCTGGTAAGGCAAAAGATATAGCATTAGCGTATGCTTCAGGGATTGGTGCAGCAAGAGCAGGTGTATTATCTACAACCTTTAAAGAAGAGACTGAAACAGATCTTTTTGGTGAGCAATGTGTGCTTTGTGGTGGGACTACTGCCTTAGTAAAAGCCGGGTTTGATACTTTAGTAGAAGCTGGCTATCAGCCTGAAATAGCTTATTTTGAGTGTTTACATGAACTTAAGCTTATTGTGGATTTAATGTATGAAGGTGGTATGGATAAGATGAGACATTCTATTTCTAATACTGCAGAGTATGGTGACCTAACAGTCGGACCATTAATAGTTACAGATGCTACTAGAAAAGCTATGAAAGATGCTTTAACAAGAATTCAAAAAGGTGAGTTTGCTAGAGAATTTATCGCAGATTCTAAAGCTGGTAGACCAAAGCTTAATGCCTTAAGAGCAGAAGCAAAGGGTTCAACGATTGAACAAGTTGGCGGAAAGCTTCGTTCAATGATGAGTTGGATTAAAAAGGATTAAGGTACAAAGATGGATGTAGTTAAGATATTTGATACAACATTAAGAGATGGGGAACAATCTCCGGGTTGTTCTATGACAATAGGTGAGAAGCTAGAGATGGCTAAACAGCTTGCCTATCTTAACGTAGATATTATCGAGGCTGGTTTTGCTATATCCTCTAAAGGAGATTTCGAATCGATTCAGGCTATAGCCAAAGAGGTTAAAGGTCCTGTGATTTGTAGTTTATCAAGAGCAAGAAAAGCAGATATTGATGCTTCATGGGAAGCTCTCAAACAGTCAAGCAGACCGCGTATTCATATTGTTTTAGCTACGTCTCCGCTTCATATGAAGTATAAACTTAATAAGAGTGAGGAGGAGGTAGTTGCGATGGCTGTTGAGGCAGTTAAGCATGCTAAGTCACTTTGTGAGGATGTTGAGTTTTCTGCTGAAGATGCTGGTAGAAGCGATAAAAAATTTCTTTATAGAATATTGGCAGAGGTTATTAAAGCTGGAGCTGTTGTAATTAATGTTCCAGATACTGTTGGATATACTTTGCCTCACGAGTTTGGTGAGCTGATTCGAGATGTTAGGCTTAATACTGAAGGTATTGATAAAGTTGATATAAGTGTTCATTGTCATAATGACCTTGGTTTAGCTGTAGCTAATAGCATTTCTGCAGTAATTAATGGAGCAACACAGGTTGAATGTGCCGTTAATGGCATAGGTGAAAGAGCAGGTAACGCCTCACTGGAAGAAGTTGTTATGGCTATTTATACCAGAAGTGATTTTTTACAGAAGAAAACAAACATTAAGACAACAGAAATCTATAGAACATCTAAGTTGCTAAGCAGTATAACAGGTGTTCAGGTACAGCCAAATAAGGCTATTGTTGGAGCTAATGCTTTCTTACATGAGTCAGGTATTCATCAAGATGGAGTTCTTAAGAATAGAATGACTTATGAGATTATGAGTCCAGCAATTATTGGTCAAAGAGACCAAGAGTTGGTGCTTGGTAAGCATTCTGGTCGACATGCCTTTAAACAGAGGCTAACAGATCTTGGATTTCATTTAAGTGAAGAACAGCTAGAAAAGGGTTTTAATAAATTCAAAGCACTAGCTGATGAGAAGAAAGTTGTCTCAGATAAAGATATTGAATCTCTTGTTTCGAAAGACACAGTTCAGTTTGAAGAAAAATATAAATTAGAATATGTGCAAGTTACAGCTGGGAATACTACAAAACCAACTGCTACAATTAGGCTTTCAACTAAAGAAGGTGATGTTTTTGAGGATGCTTGTGTTGGGACAGGTCCTGTTGATGCTATTTATAATGCCATAGAGCAGTTAGTCGGAATTAAGTTTAATTTACAAGAGTATATAGTCCATGCTGTTACAGATGGAACTGACGCTTTAGGCGAGGTAACTGTAAGGATTAAAGAAGGAAACGAAGTATACACTGGAAGAGGCTCTGATACGGATGTATTAGTCTCTACAGCTCAGGCATTTCTTTCTGCTATTAACAAATTTTTGTACTATAAATAAATGATTTTGCCTGACCACAAGGTCGTCAATAATTTTCTTACAATTAGGAATAGATATGTTTCGATTTCTTAGTATAATATTAGTTTTTTCTTTGTTAATGGCAGGAGAATTTCGTCCAGATGTAAAATGGTATCAATATGAGACTAAAAATTTCAGATTGATCTTTAATGAAAATTCTAGATACTTAGCAGATCAAGCGTATGAGATAGTTGAAGAAATTTTTGATAAGATATCTTCTGAACTGGGTTATAGCACTAGGGAAAAAGTAGATATTTTATTTAATGATACCTCTGATTTAGTTTTGGATTATGCTAATTTTTTTGCAAATACTATAATGATTAATACTGCAAAGGTACAGTCTTCGCAGATAGGTCCATTTTCTAAGCCTTACCTATATAATCTTATAACCCATGAGCTTACACATATTATCCATTTGCAGATGTCACCAATTAATGATGGGCTTTATTATTTTGTGAAGAGGACTACAGCAAATGGATGGATGTATCCTTATTTCATGGTAGAAGGAATGGCTGTTTATAATGAAAAACAAATCTCTAATGGGGGAAGGTTATATAATTCTTCCTTTTCTGAACAGTTTATGGCTTTTGCTAAAGAAGATGATTTTCCTAAATTAACTCAGGTTTATCAGCGTAGTATGGTCCGTTGGCCAATGGGGCATGGGCCATATTTGTTTGGTGCTAAGTTTGTAGATTATTTAGTTGAAACCTATGGGTTAGGAAAGTTAGTAGAGTCTTATAGATATTTTGCAGGTCAAGTTGATGCAACCTACGAACAAGCATTTTTTTCTATTTATGGTTTGAAGTTGGAAGATGAATATTTTAGATTTATTAACAATTATAAAAATTTATATTTAATAAGCATGAAAGAGGAACAAACGATTTCTAAGGTTTTGGGTGGTAATCAAGAGGCGCGAAGTGCAGTATTCATTGCCGAAGATGTCTATTATGCTTATCTGAACGATTTTAAGGGTCCAGCCAGCATTATTCTTGTAAACGGAAATGAGCGTAAGACTATTTACGAGAGTAGCCTTTTAGGTGAAACAAAAATTGGGATTAATAATGGTGATCTTTATTTTACTAAAATTGCGTTGCCAGATATTTATAGAAGTAAAATTTTATTAGTTAAGTTGAATAATAAACAGGAAGAGATAATTGATGATGGAATTGTTGATATTGCCATTAATAATAATGGAGTTTTGTATATAAAAAATTATTTGGGTAAAGATAGCATTATTCGTGAAACAGATGGGTATAAAACATTGTTGTATACATCAGAGGCACTGGAAGCTGTTGCTTTAAGTCAATCAGGGAAAAGATATGCCTTTATTGAAAAGATTAAAAATGAGAAGACCTTGGTCTTGCAACAAGGCGAGAAAAGAAAAGAAATAGTTTCCGGGGATATTAAAGATGTGTTGTTTGTAGGGGAAGATATTTGGTTTGTGGCTAGCAAAGAGGGACTAAGTCAATTATTTAGATATGATGAGAAAAAAGATACTATTTATCAAAAGACACAGGTATTAACAGGGGTTTATGATCCACAGGTAATTGAAGGGTCAATCTTTTTTTCTACATATACTTCAAGAGGTATGGACTTAGTGTCTGCGAATAATACTAAAGATACACTTATTTCTCGTAAGGAGTTATTAACTGCTTTTGCTCCAACAACCATGTATAAATGGGTTAGCACAAAGAATATTCAGGCAGAAGTTACAACGAAAGATTCGTATAGAAAAGTTTTTAGTTCCTCTTGGTTAATTGAGAAGAATAAAGAACCTATAAAAACAGCAACTGACTATAATATTTGGTCGCTGAAGATGATGTATCTTTATCCATATTTTTATGCCGATAATTATGGTTCTGAGGTAGGGTTTAGTACTTATTTATCTGATGCTTTAGAATTCAATAGTTTAGTGATGAATTTTTATAGTTCAAATCTTAATAAGTATTTTAATATACAGTACGTTAATAGTGCAGTTTATCCAAATTTTGTATTGAATTCTGTTAAGGATGGAAGTAATGATCATTTTTTGACAGGGTTTCAGTTCCCAATAAGGCAGAATAAATTACAACAGAATTTATTTATAGGCATTAAAGATTATTATGAAAAGGATGAGCTTATTCATAATTTTTATGCTTTAACTTATTTGATAGGCACAATAGAAATGTTTCCATACTCCATTTCATATGAAAAAGGCTTCATTAATCAGTTAAGTTTTGATTTAAGCAGACAAAATTCAAGAGCTTCAGTAATGAATAGCTTACAATTATATCTTCCAGGACTTTCATCGAATCATGTTACTAAGTTAGCTTTTCTCGGAGCGTATAGTAAGGATTTCTCGTATAGAGTTTTAGGTATACCTGGTGTTTCATATGTAAGAGGGTTAGATTTAAACGACAGCATTAAAGGTGGCATATTAGGCAAAGTAACTTGTGAATATCGCCTACCAATTAATGTAGTCGATGAGCTTTCTTTGTTCGGTCTGTATCATAAACAAACTGGGCTTATCTTTTTTTATGACCTTGCTGACGCTAAAGATAGTAGGGAGGAATTTATGAAGAATCCTTTCTGGTCTTATGGGGCTTCGATTGAAATGTTAGGAGAATATTCCAATGTTTATCCAATTAGTTTAGGTCTAGGTATCGCAAAAACTTCACAGAAAGAAGCTATTTTGTTTTTTTCATTTGGCAGTCTTTTAAATTAAATTCTTACTTTTGCATTTGTTTTAATAATTTAAAACTGTCCCCGAGTAATGTTTGAGCGACTTAAAATTGCAGAAATTTCGCAAGCATTTATCGGTCTTGTCTAAGAATATGATAGAGTCGCAATGCTCCCGCAGGCTGAATGTTTTGAAAAGGAATGGCAATA
>JBAXBT010000074.1:0-6436 GCA_037141875.1 Candidatus Riflemargulisbacteria bacterium | reverse complement strand
AAGTACTCCACCTTCCGAAATTACAGTTGACAGTGAAGCTATCTGGAAATGCTGTCCATACTTAGATATGGATGATGCAGGATGTACTAGAATACCTGTATATAGCAGTACGACTATATATGGTTACGGAGATGTAGTTATGTATAATAATTTACCATTCAGATATATTTTTAATAAGAAAATATATGGATTATTTAACCATTTTAAACTCTTAATAAAATCTAAGGTCAATAATGCTTCTGATTCTGTTTCTGTTGGAAATCCAAGCATAGTAAATAAATCCAATACAACATGCTGATGATTCTGAATAATATATTCCATATTACTATGTAGTTTCTCAATATTGATGTTTTTCCTTAACAACTTTTGTATTCTTGGTGAAGCGCTTTCTAACGCTAAAGACAAATGGATCAAACCAGCTTCCACCATCAAATCTATATAGTCTTTTGATAAAATGTCTCCTCTAATCCCGTTTCCAAAAAATAACTGTATTTCTAACTTATTTTTTATTATCAACTCAAAAAATCGTTTAGAATTATTTATATCCCAATTGAAAATATCATCTACAATAGAAAACTTTCTTACGCCGGCTTTATAAAACAAATTCACTTCCTCTAACATTTGTTCTGCTGTTCTAGTAGAGTGCTTCTTTGACCATATCTTATGACAATACAAACAGCTATAAGGGCATCCTCTAGTAAACTGCATGGTCATTACATCTTTAGCTATCGCCATTTTTGTCCATGTCTTGTATTTAGAATAATCAACATATGTCCTATTAGGAATTGATAAAGAAGCGAAATCCAAATTCGAACGTAGCTTTGTTTTAATAAGCTCTCCATCATTCCTTGTAAAATCTGCAAAGAAATCATACAAATCTTCATTTGAACAAATTACTACCTGTGGAACACTTTGCTTTAACATGTTAAGGATTCGAGCTTTAGGGTAATTGATATCTAAAGGAACAACTGTTGCCCCAACCTTCCAGACAGCCAATACCGAAGCTACCATATCCCTACCTCTTGGAAGTAACACTCCAACTATATCGCCAACTCTTACTCCCTTTCTTATTAATTCGGAAGCAATTTGATTAACTCGTAACTGTAATTCTAAATAGCTTGAGTTTCCTTTGCTATCAATTACAGCTATCCCCTCAGAATTAGTGGATATAATGTTCTCAAGATTAATGTTGGTCATAATTCCTGTCCCTCTTTATTGAACTAACATCTATTTTATCATTCCTGACCTGTTATTCCAGCATATTTAAGGTCTAATATACTTTTAAGATTTGAGGTGTCTGTCGAATAAGGAAATTTTATTAATACCTCACAAATTCCATCTACTATTTTAATGCTGAAACTTATACCATACAGCCATCTATTAATTCCACTTCCATCCTCGCTAAAAAGCTCATCGATATGGATATCTCCTTGTTTAAAATTAAATAACAGCAACCGTTTTGTCTCTTTAAGATTACCTACTATTTTCCTAACTTTCTGTCTTAACCGTTTATATTTCATTAAAGGATTTAATAAAATATTCTTAAAATGTATCCCATTATTGTTAATATATTCCAGTTTGAAACGAATATTTCTCAGATTATCTTCTACTAATAATGAAGTATCAACGATTAAAGGCACCTCATCGATATACGCTCCGATACTGTTTGCAAATTCCTCAGATGAAAAAAATCTAGTATTATGTAGCAACACTATAGGCACTTTCGTAAAAGGAAATTGCTGTTTTGCAAATACGATAAATACTTCCAATGCTAAGCTAAATTGATCTGTTTCAGTATTTGATACTCTAAAAGTATGACAAAAAGTTTCTCTACTTTTTTGTTTGCCAACCAATTTATTAATATAATCACAATAAATATCAGTCTGTTTTTTAAAGTCATCTAACATAAGTTCCCGAATTATCTCTGCCTCGTCAACGTCTGCTAATCCTCCTAAAAACTTACCCAAATAATCTTTATAGCTCCCAGTCTTTGGATACTGACTATAACCATTACTATCAGATAAAGATAAATACCTATTAATAAGCTGATTTCCGTAGTCATCATGAATACTGTCATCCATAAAATACCACAAATATGTCTCACTTAAATTAAGCTTAACAATAACTGCTCTAAACATATATTTTCTATAATCATTACGCGCTGCGTAATAAACACTCATTACATTATAAATAAAGTCATAACTAGAAAAAGGCTCATACTCTGAAAGATCTAAAAAAGGAATCTCATCATCCATTTCCTCAAAGACTTCCCAAGCGTATTTTTCTAAACTAATCTTAACAAGCCTAGACCTTAACAAATCGTTTTTATTCATTAACTCTTTAACTGCTAACCGTGTATCATTTATGTCTCCATCAATGCGTATTTTAGAAACAAAATATACATTTCGATAATAATTACGTATGTCCCTAAAATATAATGGATCCTCAAGCCGATATAAGGATTCTTTACCTGTACATATATTTAATAAAGACTTTTCTGCTATATAAAATTCCGACAATAAAGCTTTAGCCTCAGCATCTCCAATCACATCATAATCTTTGCCAAAAAAATAATGCGGCTGAATAGATTGGGAGAATCTTTCCTTACAAAACTCAATTATTCTAACAGTATCAAGAAATTGTTTTGTCGAGGAAATTTTTAGCTCAATAATCTTCTTTTGTAATCCAGTATGATGATAAGAATATAATTGTATTTCTTCCCCAAAAACTTTTCTTAATAAACTATTGGCCTGTGCTATATCTGATATCTTTTCTTCTCCTTCAAATGAGTTGCAGAATTCTTCAAACGAAGAACATTCATAAATATCTAAATAACTACAGTTATACCCAAAATTATTCATTTCAGAAGCTATTCTTATTGCTTCTAAGGAATCTCCACCCATTTGCAAAAAACCTTTTGTTTGATAAAACCTTTGCCCTAATATCCTTTGCCAAACTTCCTGAACACATTTCTTGTCTTCTCTTATACCAAACTTAGGGGAAATACCCTCCGGCAAATGTATTTCCATTAACATCAATTTCTTTCGGTCAACCTTACCATTTAAGGACAAAGGGATACTTTCCAATCTTTTAAAAATATGAGGAACCATATATTCAGGAAGTGATCTCCTCAGTGTTACCACAAGTTCATTTAAATGGATTTCTTCTATACATGTGTAATATGCAATCAAAGAATTATTCCCCAAAATCTCCGGCACCACAACAACCGCCTTAGTTATACCTTTAAATCTTTCCATACAAAACTCTATCTCCCCTGGCTCTATCCGATAACCTCTTATTTTGATCTGAAAATCTATTCTTCCTATAAACTGAATATTCCCATCTGCCAAAACACGAACTAAATCACCAGTACGATAAACTCGTCCTAAATCTTTTATCTCGATAAATTTCTCATTAGTTAACTCGGCAGATGTATACCCCTCTGCCAATCCATAACCTGCAATAAACAATTCACCTTCAGACCCAACAGGAACAGACTTAAACTCACTATTCAGAACGTACATTTTTGTATTTCTGAATGGTTTACCAATTGGCAAATTTCCAAATAAAGGCAACTCTTTCTCAGTGCTTACGGTATAGTCCATACTATAAATTGCAGCCTCAGAAACCCCATACGAATTAATTACAGTTGCTCTACTTCGATACTTAACAAATAATCTCTTAAAATCTTCTAAAGAACAAATATCAGACCCTAAAACTATTAACTTCAAATAACTATCATCTACTTCCATTCTTTCCATATAATTTAATAACATAACGATTAATGAAGGTGTTGAATCCAGAGTATTAACTTTATTTACTAAAAAAAGCTGTGAAAGCTGATTAAGGTCATGTCTTTCTTTATCTGTAGGAAGAATAAGGGTTCCTCCTGTTGCTATCGTTTTAAGGAAATTACCAATAAATACATCATGTGCAAAGGAAGAAGTCTGAAGCAAAACAAATCTTTCTCCTACAATTTTGTATCTTTCCAGCCATTCATCCAATACATTTACAACTGCTTTATGCGTATTAATAACGCCTTTTGGTTCACCTGTTGAACCTGACGTATATACAATATAACAAGGAGAATTATCGGCCAAAAAGACAGTTCGTTTAACGATTTGGTTTTGATTATCTAAGATATCCTTTATTAAAACCTGATCACATACTAAATCTAACCGATTATCAGTAATAATCACCCTAGATTTACTATCACTAACTATCTTGCCTATTCTTTCTAAAGGATCTTTATTACTTATCGGCAAAAAAACAGCTCCACTTAAAATAATACCACTCATTGCAACTATCATCTCAAAAGAATAATCCATAACAACTGATACTCTATCTCCATTATTAATACCTAAACTATGTAAAAACCCTGCAACCGAATAAGCCTTCTTCATAAGTTCCTGATATGAATAACTTTGGCCTCGACATACAACAGATATTAAGGATGAATATTTATAGAAAACATCTTCTAATACAGAACATAAATTGTCTTTAGAAAGTATTTCGTCAGTATCATTCATTTTTTTTTGGATGTTTTCCTCAATTAAAGTTAAAGTTTTAAAATGAGGCAACTGTATATTTGAGCTATTTAGAAGCTGATAAAAAAACAACCTAAATTGTTCAACTACAATATCAGCCTCAAGATCAGAAAACATCTTTTCATCAAAATACATATCAACAAAAACACTATTTTGCTTATAAAAATCTCTAACTTGCACATTCAAAGCATTAATCACTTTTCCGTTAGCAACTGTAAATGATTCTGTTGGGAAACCACCCATCAAATAATTATGATCATGTGGTTCAAAGGAAAAATTAATTGCACCACTTAAGTCGATACCTTTAACCAAAGCATTTTGATAAAACTCTTTCCAAGAGCACTGCTGATGCTTGTAAGCATCACTTAGTTCCAAACTAACCTGTTCAAAAATAGAGGACAAATCATTACTACTTAAATCTGCTGTTACAGGAAGCACATTCGCAAAAGAACCTATACTACATTTCTTTCTTATTCCAGACCGATTCCTAGACCTAACGTTAATTAAAACCTTGTTATTCCCTGTCCTTGCCTTTGTGATTAAAAATAATATGAGTATAAAAAAATGGAAAGGAGTGGTTTTCTTTTCCTCACAAAAAACAAGCATTTTAGAGTAATCTGAAAAACTTATTTTAAACTCTCTGGAGCGTGAATTAACAACATATTTTTCATGTCTATTATTTGATAATGAGCAAGCATATCCTTCTAAAGTCTTCACTTTATCTATCCAATATTGTCTATCAATATTATACCTTGAAGAATGTATATACTCTTTTTCATCCTCCAAGAAATCGAAGAATGAAATATTAGATTTTGATCGAGGCTCTATCCCTTTATCAAAAAAATCGTAACTCTCCGCTATTTTATGAGCAGTCAAAGCTATACTCCATCCATCAGCAACCAAATGGTTGTAAACCGAATAAGAATAGGATCTATTCCCTGCAAACAAAAGACCAATCTCATACATTTTGCCACCTTGGATATCAAAAGGTGTTGAGATCCTGCGCCTAAACCATTCCTTACAACATTCATCAGGATTATCTTTCGAACTGAAATCATTAAAAATCACAACTGGCAATGACTCTTGTACTTCCTGAAAGTACTCTCCTTCATTATTACGCACAAAAATTGTTCTCAGAATTTCATTTTCCTTACATACTGCATGGACTGCTTTTTCAAAAATGTGTTGATTCATTCTTCCTTCAACAACCAAACATCCGCCAATATTTAAATGTGTTGAATCGATCTCATATAGCTGCTCGGATAAAAATAATTTTTGGATATAACTTAGAGGATATCTTTTTAACATAACTTAATTGTAATATATGCTTTACCGATAAGGAATAACTATTAGTATCTTATTTGAAATCCATCGAACTGCAGAGAACTCTCTTCTGTTATCAGTTTATCTCTAATATTATCCTTAAAATACAGATCAACGCCTTTTAGAAAAGAATCTAAAGCAGATTCTTCACCCTGAACAAACACATCAACTTTACCGTTAGCTAGATTTCTAACCCAACCAACAATCATATACTTATCAGCAATTCGCTTTACAGCAAAACGGAACCCAACGCCTTGAACCTTGCCAGAATACGTCAAATGATAAGCCTTCTTCACTTAATAATGCCACCACCTATGACTACATCACCATCATAAAAAACAACCTTATCCCCGGGAATTTATTTCCTTGTTATCACGGTAAACGAACGACCCTTTTACAAAAAAGTAGTGATTAAGGAATGATATACAAACTGCCTGTTCTATGAATATTCCTTTGAACAAAATACCTCTCATTTTAGCACTGTCCGCTATTTACATTCTTCCTGGTTGTAAAAAGAAAGAGGAGCAGGTGCCCAACCCCGAACATCTCGTCCGTTATTACGCCGT
>JBAXBT010000073.1:0-6475 GCA_037141875.1 Candidatus Riflemargulisbacteria bacterium | reverse complement strand
ATTCCAAAATTTCTAGAATAGCATTTATTTCAGCAGACTGAGAAAACTCAAATACTTTACCCAAGACTTCAATCACTGGTGCTTTAATTATTTTCTTTAATTGCTCTTCTGTCTTATCCTGAAGATTATATTTAACAACTCTTTCTCTAATAATGGTTTCTGCTTTATCATAATCAGAAAAACTGGGGTCAGTTTCCACTGGAATATCCAAAAAAAGATGCATCATACCACTACGAACTCTATCTTCACCTGCATCAGACCAACTACCAGATAATTTCATATATAAATATTGTGCCAAACTATAGTATTCCACTCCGGCCCTAATCCTAGTTACAACAAGCATAAGAACGTCTTTAGCAATCTTCTCATAATCTGCCAACGACGATTTTTGTTTAAGATATACCCTAAATGGAATCTTTTTATCTTTGTTAGCTAGAGCAAAAATGATTTTTGAAAAACTTTTGGAATACTTTCGTTCAATATCTAAAAATACATCTGTATTTGTTTTTTGATCTTTCCCCATTTTGAAAACCCCTCTTTTATTTCAACGGGAGAGTTTTTCTCCCATTGAAATAAATAATAACAAAATTAATTCTCTAAGGCTACTTTAAGTTCAGCTTTAACTACAGTTAAGTCTACTCCAGCTGTAACTCCTAATTTTGGCATTGCCGCAACTATATGAGCTTCTGATATTGGTGTGCCAGCTGCTTGTGCTACTACTTCAGCTACAAATGCTTTTGCTGATGCTGCTGCATCTGCAACCTTACCCGTAAGTGCTGCTGCTACCTTAGTTTCTGCTGCCGCTATATCTATAGTATCTGTCATTCCAAGAACTTTGCCTGGCTGTAGTGGCAAATCTGATATAGGTTGTGGTTCCGTTGAACCAGCTGCTGGGAGCTGGACGCTTTCAAGTTTTCCACCTATTTTTGTTGCTCCAGTACCTTCAGCAGCAACTTTAGTTATGACAGCAAATTCACCATTCTGAACAACGACAATCTTATTCTCCTCACCTGAAGCAACAAGCGCTGATGTCATTAGTTGTGCTTTAACTTCTGGTGAAGAAGCTTTCCCTATTTTACCTGCTAATTCGGCAGACACTGGAACTGAGTCTGCAATTTTAGCCAAACTATCTGCAACCTTTAGTGCTCCTCCTACAGTTCCCAGCAAATTTGATAAGGTTGTCGCTTCATTTGCCACCTGCGCCAATTTTGCTGCTTCTAATACCTTTGACCCTGCGTTCGCTACTGATTCAATACCCATAATAATTTTCCTCCTTATATTTTTTCTAACATTTTATTTTAATAACTTAATTTCATTAATCTTAATCTAAAGAAGACCACGCCCCTTTCAATATTTATTTATTACTCAATAAATTATCGTACGTGTTACAAATAAATCCCAAATAAATACATTATCTATTTTTAATGTGTTCTGGGTAGCTTTTTATCAATATACTGATAAAAAAATGGGAGCAATTGACTATACAACTTTTGTTTCTGTTTAGTATCAAAAGTTTTGGAAGATAATTGATTTATAAAAAGTTCAATATTTATCTTATACAAAGGGTCATCACTTAAATTTATAAAAAAACTCATGTTTTCTGGTTTAATCATCTCTTTAAATAATGCTTCATCCTGAACGAACTTGGAATCTGACAAAGTAACCAATGATAAAAACTTTGCTCCAATATTCTTTGAATTAGTGCGATACCATAACTCAAACAATAATTTATCCTTCTGATTAAAATTATTAACAACTTTACTTAAAGTGTCTAGTTTTTCAACATTCTCAAAACTTTTACTCAACCCAGTGATTATATCCAAGCTTATGTTAAAAGATAAAGCATTATTCAATAATTCATGTTTGTTGACTAAAGATATTATATAATTCTTAAACATACTTCGTTGTTTCAGATCTTTAATATCCATAATTGACTTAATACTAGTTGGGAGACCAGCCTTTGACTCAGATGGCAATAATTGTAACCATCCATTATACTTAGCTATAATTTCATTAGAATTAAACTGACTATCAAAATAAACCATATTTTCATTTTGAACTCTAACAAAACTCGCACTAAATAACCGTATCATTGTCCGTATGAAGCCTTGAGTAATGCCAGAATCAGTCTTAATTATTCTTTTCCTCAAACTCTTTATATCGAAATCTCTTATATATGCATACATTTGATAATCAGACTTAGCAAGGGGATAGCCATCCCCTCTTTTTTGATCAAAATAACCTAATTTTAAAAATTTATTTAAAATAAACATACCTAAAAATGTAATATCTTTATCATTAAACAATAAGGAATTTATCTCTGAGGCACTCTTATTTATACAAACAACATCAGCTAATCTCATTAAAATGTTTTTAATCAACTCTTTTTCTCTTGGAGTAATATCCTTATCCAAATACTTCTCTTCCAATAAATTAACAAACCCTTCTTTTGAACTTAAAACCAATTTTGCAGCATCATCATCCTTTATCACTTGCGAAAATGACGCCAGATAATTCTCTCTTACAAAATAGTCATCGACTCTTAGCATCTCTCTGGAGCTTAACACTTCCCTAACATTATTCATCGTTTCTTCTCTCATCTTAGCTGGCAAGTATGCAGCAGTACGCATTTGATCATTGGCAAACTGAAGACTAAAAGAATCTAAAACAACTCCAGCAACCCTACCTCTACCCAAAACAGGTCCTAACATCATTGGAAAGGATAATTGTTTATTTTTTTGTGAAAGATATGGAAATATGCTCTGATATAAACTAGCTGATAATATATGCACGTTTCTCTCTGACCTAACATAAGTACCAACTGGATGTCCACCATAAACATCTTTGTAAAACTCTTCGCATATTTTATCTGATAAATTGATGTTTTTATTTTTAGCAGCAATAATTAATTCATTCAATGAATGTAAAACTGAAGAAGCAAAACGTTCATCTAACTTATAAAAACTGTCCATTAAAGAGTCTTTGAGTGTCATAAAATCTGCTTCTGTATTTGCTTTCGAAATTAACTCTCTCACAAGTGACTCATAATCAGCTACTGCATTTTTCATAAATGCATCAAACTCTTTTCTCACCTGAGGACTGCTATCCTCAATTGTTGTGACACTATCCCATGACATGCCAACTGGCAAAACACCTTTGATATTTAAATGTAGCTTTAAAATCATTTCAGACATAATCTTAGGATTATTAATCTTTGCAGTTAATTTATAAATTGACCTACTTAAATACATACGATAATTATCACTCTCAGCCAAACTAAACCAACCACCACCTAATATTTTTTCAACAAAAACATCAATAACAGCTTTAATATTTTCGTCCTTTTCATTTATCTGTTTATTATAAGCAGATTGGATCAGTTCCTTTGACTGAATAGATATTTCAGATAACATTTTCAGTTCATCTACTGTCATATCAAAGCTAGTCTTTAATAGTCCATTTTCAAAAACATATTTCCCGCCAGACTTAGAAACAAATTCTTTTAACTTTAACTTTTGATTCTCATCAAGACTTAGCTTGATGGAAACAGGTCCTGGTTGTCCTGCTTGCGCAATAAGTCGACCCAATAATCCAGGTCCATTCTGCGAGTTACCATCGCTTATTTTAATTTTACCTTCCGCCATCTTTAAATTAGTAGAAAAGTCGTTATCTCCCTCTGTGTTCGCTTTAATTTCTCTAACAACTTGATAGTCACTTGTACTAAAAAACTTACTTTCCCCTACAATTTGGATCTTTTTATCTCTTGCCCAACTATAAAAACTTGAGAGGTTTGTATTCAAAAACTCTAAAACCTTCTCATCCTTGTCTAACTGGGACATAATTAACAATGGATCATCTTTGATTTGCTCTTTATTTTTATTACAATTACTAATAAAATCCTTCATGAATTCCTTTGACAAGAGATGCTCTTCTATTTTCTTTCTATCGCTGAGCTTTATCATTTGTAAATATCTTTCAAAAAAATGTTGATGTACCCCAGTACCATTTAAATAACTTGCTATATTCTTATTAATATCATTTACAATCAGCGTAATTGTAGAGGGATCTATGCTCAGGGGTTTTTCCGATTTCTCTTTAAGAAACAAAGCCATCAATTCAGACATGGTATAAGCTTTATCTTTAAATACAAAAGTTGCTTTCTGGATAGGTATTGCAAAATTATAAGATTTTATCTCTTTAGCCAATGCATCATCGATAATAGCGACATTCGTTTGTATCCAATCAAAATTACTTGGATCTTTCTTTGAATCCTCTGTTAAAGTTTCTTCAAAATAAGAAAAAAGATCATAATTGTTATATTTTACAGCGTTAATCAAACAATACTTTTTAGAAACCGAAAGTTTAGTCAGATTACTATCCAACTTATTTTCTAGCAAACTAGGATTAGTCTTATATATAGCAACTAACCAATTAAATCTTTCTTTTCTAGTTTCAGATATACCACCTAATAAAACAAACTTATTATTATTTTGTGTTTTAATTGGATTATATGTTATTCTATCACCAGGTAATGCTGGGTTTAATTTAGCAAACTCCTCAGCAGATAACCCTGATCTGTCACCTCTTGAAACCAAAAACCCTACAAATGTTCGATATAACCCTAACCACTCATCCCTTGCGGCCTCACGCTCAAATCCAAGAGTTGTAATAGTTTTCTCTAATTGTGCAACAATATCCTTACAGACAGGAATTTTTACACCATTACCCTTAAAAAGCTCATCCCATTTTTTCCCATCATTCCCAACATTTAATTCCCCTTTCAAAATCTGTTCAGATAAAACGTATCCTTTATCTTTAAAAGCTGAACATTGTAATATAATTTGATAAAATTTAGGCAAATTATCATTTGAATATATTTCCTGTCGAGCCCATTCGTCTTTACAAATTGTATTAAGATTATTAAGCAAAAATATAAATCCTTTAATATTATTATCTTTTGTGAACTGAACTAAATCATTAATAATAATAGTAACTAAGCTGTTAAATGCGGCCTTTGCTCTTGAACCAACAAACCCATTTTCAGCTAAATATTTCTTTATTTCATTTGGAGGGTTTGATACAAGTTCAACAATAAACTTAATTTGAGCATCTTTATCCATATTCATTGAACCAATAGCCTTAACAACTTGTTGAGGAGAAGAATAAGAGCTCATATCAACAACTAATTGTTTATTATTTTCTAACGCTTTAATTAAAGATTTTACAGCTAACGAATCTTCTTTATCCTCAGCAATTTTACGAGTCCCCTCATATATAATAGTAGCTAATATATCAAATGTTTCCTGTTGATAAAACCAAGATGAAGACATGTCATCAAGACTTAGCATGTTCGCACCATTTGACATTATTTTTATTAATTCATCACACTTATCTGCATATTCACCTTTAGAATATGCATCTTTCAGGGAAGCTAATGCCCCAGAAGAATAAATAACATTTAACAATTGGAAAAATGCTGGACGTGGCATATTTAGTTTCTGATCAAAAAGAAGATCAACAAAATATTTTTTAGCAATATTCTTCTCCCTTCCTCCATCTGGAGCTATAAATTCTCCTGTTTCAAAATCTATATTTTGTGAATCTCTCACAACATAATCACTAGTTACTACTTGTTTATAAATATTATTAATTTTAAAACCTGCAGTTACTCCATCAGAAGAAAATCCTAAAGAACTAGGCTCAATAGCACCTACAATTATTGAAATATCAGTTTTTCCAGAAGAGTTTTCCAAAGCAGCTGTGTCCATAATTTGCAACAACATATCAGGCGAAAAAACTGCAACAGTTGGAATAGAAATGTTTTTTATCCCTAATTTATTAAATATTGATTTTAAAGTAATTTCTGACTTATTAAATCCGTAATAATTCTTATCAATAAACTTTATTAAATTAGCGTACTTCTGTATGTTTAGTACTTTATCAACAGTAAAATCATCAGAAAATAATTCTTCATAAACCTTTGGAGTAAAACGTTTTTGCATTGCACCTAAGGAATCATCACTGCTTCTAATACTTGACGTCCCATCTTCTACATCCCTAACTTTAAAAGAAAAACCTGAACTAATTCCTCTAGAAAAAGTGTTCTGCATCTGTTCTGCCCAATCTTCATTTCGATAATTGTCTTTAATCTTTTCTTTTGCCCAACCAACAGAACTTGCGATCACCACTCCACCAACAACAATCACTGCTCCAACCTTTGAAAAAACAGGTTCAGGAGCCATTCCCAATGCTGCTGCAGTAGTAAGAGCAGCTGCCTCAAAAGTAGCGGTAGCAGCTAAAACGACTCCTGCTGACCCTACATCTAGAATCACATCTCTTTTTGCTTGTCCTTTTAAAGCACTATTGGCACTTTTTAAATCATCAGAATGAACATACAGTGAATTAGCCGCCTCATAAGCAACAGCAAATGGACCACCTCTAATACTAAAAAATCTGTTGCGATAACCGGAATTCA
>JBAXBT010000072.1:0-6700 GCA_037141875.1 Candidatus Riflemargulisbacteria bacterium | reverse complement strand
CTCTGGGACACTGTTTTAAGAATATTAATTTGTTATAGTGATAATTTCAAAATGGTCGTTCCCTCAACGGAGCAAGGAGAAATTATAATCCTGCTTTAGCTACACCAATCTTATGTCACCAGCATTAAATTTATGGATGAGTCCTTGTATTAAATTTTGATATGGAATACCAAGCTCTAAACTCTTTTTTTTGATATCATACAAATCATCTTCGGACACTCTTAAAGAAATGGCTATTTTAGCCTTTTGTGTAAACTCAACATATTTTTTCAACTCTTCAGCTCTTTTGTTTAAATTTTTGGAGCTATTCCACTCGTTATTCTCATAACTTTCTAAAATATCTTTTTCATAATTATCTAAATTTGTTTTCTTAGCCATTCTTATCACCCCTTAAATTTTTTATTCATTTTTCTGCTAGGTATTATTGTTTTCAAAAATATCTCATCTTCTGTTTCTACATAAGGAACTATATGAATATACCCCTTAATATCAACCACTAACAATCTTTGTCCCTTGTATTTATCTTGATTGGGATGCTCCATATCATCTAAGATTTTGTTTTCGCTGATTGATAAAATTATATCCTCAAACCCAACACCTCGAGATTCTTTTAATAAACTATTCTTTTCTTTATCAAATCTAATATGTTTCACATATATACCTCGTATATACATAGTATACCACTAAATTTATTTACTAAACATGTAGTTTTATTAAGTTTAATTAATTGCATTAGACGCACTAATATGTTTTTGTTAGTTGCACTAACTTGGCTTATTAAAAGTGAACTTTTGATTCGTTTTCAATAAGGGGTTCCGCACCCCTTATTAATCCCCTCGTCCCTACGCAACTCACTTCATTAAAATCTGGGATATTTCTAGTCACCTTGTGAGCTAATGCCATCTTCATAATATAACACTAAACCTGCAGGAGCATTGAGTTGCTATCTTTTTCTTATTTCACACCGTTAAATGACTTCGAAATATCTACGATTTTATATTTGCTCACTTACAGTTCGAAGATAACCGCTAAATTCGTTCCTCATTAAGCGGAGTTATTTCGCTCAAATGCTCTGGGACAATGTTTTTGTTTATATTATATTGAATCAAATAATTCACTCCTTGAAATAGATAAATCACCAAAACCTAAATCTTCGATAATCTTTTTTATGTTTTCAAAAGTATTTTTATCTGACCAAGGCGAAAAATAAACAGTGTCAATAACTGCTCTAGGATTAATATCTAAATAAAATGATTCTTTTTTTAATTCTTTTTTTACTCCGTCATAATAAACAAACCTTACTTCATTTTCATAATTATAGGTGATACGCTTAATAAAATTAGTATAAACACCAAAAACATCATCCCTAGTATTTCGATGAAAAATTTTAATTTCCTTATCTTCAAAATCATAATTAACTCTTCCAATATAAAAAAGAAATGCATCTGCTGATGTTTTCTTAACTTTTTCATAATATACGTGTGCTTGTTCCATTAATTTTCTTGGTGTGGACATAACTTTAATACAATCAGATGATTCTTTACCGTGAATTCTCCATAATGCATCACATTCTTCTCTTGTAGACCAACATGAAACAAATTGACGCTCAAGTTCTTTGATATAATAACCCCTTTTCTTATACCAAAACTGTTCCCACTTATCGTCCCATTTTAATGGATTAGACATACGCAAACAACCACGTAACATCCCCAAAAAATCACTGAGAGAAACTATCCTATATATTGGAATATCCAAATTGAGACCACGAAGTGAATGTATTTCAATAAGTGATTCTTTTGTATATGAAGCATATGATGTCCCATTTTCAATTATTCCATTAAATGACAAATCATTCTTATTATCTAAAGTTTTAACTCTTTCCGTTTCTTCCGTTATCCAGTCTAATATTCTGTCACTCATATATATATTATAACTTACTTATACATATTTTCTTGAATAGATGAAATTCTTCGTATTATCAATTTGCGGTCACAAATTTTTACTGCAATTATATTCAATATTTTGGATTTTAATTGAGTGCGGAACTTGAGCAAGATGCCTTTGTAGTAATTTTCAAGCATTTGGCTCCCCGCATTAAGGGGTGCGCAGAAAATTACCCAAAAGTCACGCAGCGAATTGGAGCACTCTTGATTTTTGCGTTACTTTTGATCAAGCAAAAGTAACAATTATAAACCTGATATCATCAATTTCTCAATAAACCAAGATGGCGTGATTATATTCCCATTATAAGGAAAATCATCAGCATCATTCCCTAACTCAGAGACTGAAGCAAGAAGCTGTAAAAAATCACCTGCAATGGTTATCTGCCTCACTGACTGTATTGGCTTACCTTTCTCAAAAAGTACTCCTGAAGCTCCAACGCTAAACTCTCCATTAATGGAATTTACTGTATGCATACCCATAACATTGGTAACGAATAATACCCTATCCTGATCTAGTAACACAGTTAATGTGTTTTCACCTACTGGTACTATCAGATTGGTAGGCTTAATGGAAGGCATGCTGTCATAGCCTCCTCTAATGGCATTACCTGTTGAGGTTACTCCATCCTTTGCTGCAGACTTAAGGTCATATAGATACCCACACAACTTACCATTATCAATAAGCTGAGTCCGCTGACCTCCAACCCCTTCTCCATCAACCAGAGAATAACCAATAGTATCTTCAATACTTCCGTCATCAAACAAACTAAACTTAGCATTTGCAAGCTTAGTTCCTAGCTTATCTTTAAGTACTGACTTATTATTCTGAACCTGATCTGCAGAGAAAAGACTAGCAAAAGTACTAAGGAATAAAGCAGCTACATCGTTTCTAAAAACAACCTTACATTCTCCACTGGCAATTGGAGTTGCACCCAACATGGAAAGAGCATTATTTGCTACCTTTTCTGCTAAGGGATCTAACTGTAATTTTGCAAAATTAGTCTTATAAGAAAAGTCTCCACCTGATTCCATCTGACCATTTTCTTCTGCAATAACCTCTCCCTCATAACCAAAAAAAACGACCTTCTGCTGTTTTATATCACTATTTTGTATCTTATAAAAAATCTCACTACTACTCTCAGAAAACCCAAGATGCTCAACGTTGGTTATTCGTTTATCTTTCTCTCTAATCTTCTTCTCTAAATACTTAAGTGACTCTTCTTTATCCTTTACCTCAACCCTGTCATACGCATCATCTACTATGAATCCTTGCGTTTTGTCAGATACTACTTGAGGCATCCGAAGTGTTTCATCTTTAGGAGAAAGTTTATTAAGAAGTACGACTTCTTCTAGTTTTTTTTCAAGCACAGAAGTAGCTAACTCATTCCCATAAACAAAGCTTATTTTATTATCCTTCATTACTCTTATAGAGTATCCTAGCTCAACAGACTCTTTGTAGTCCTCTATCTGAAATTCTCTGCAAGCTAGCTGACGACTCTTATCTGTAGCTAAATAAATATCGTAGCTATCAAGCTTTTGCTTGTCTAAATATTTAGAACTATTATCAAAAAAGTTTTGTATCTCTTTATTCACGTTATACCTTTCTTTCTAGCTATCACTTCGAGAACCTCAGTGAACGCTTTTACAACTTTCCCCCCTCTTGAGAGGGGGTCAGGGGGTGTGTTAGCTTCCTCCAATAGTCAAACCAGCAATTCGCATAGTTGGCTGTGCATCTGAAACTGGAACATGATCATACTTACCACAAATCCCTGGCATGAAAGTTTTATCATTGCCAACCATCTCAATATTCTTTAAAACATCTATACCATTTCCTATCAAGCTAGCTCCTCTAATTGGATGCTTAACCTTACCCTTCTCTATCAAATACCCTTCGCTTATCTCAAACACAAAATCACCATTAGTTATATTAACTTGTCCGCCACCCATCTTCTTAACGAGTAGCCCCTGATCAACTGTACTCACTATATCATCAGCTAACATATTTCTGTTCTCAATAAAAGTATTGCTCATTCTTGGAACAGGTTTACTTCGGAAAGATTCTCTTCTTCCATTGCCTGTAAGTGGCAGATTAAGTAACCCTGCACTTAATCTATCTGTCATATATGACTTTAAAATACCATCTTCTATTAACACATTACGCTTAGCAGGAACACCTTCATCGTCGTAATTATAAGAACCATATCCTCCACTTACTGTTGCATCATCAATTACCGTTACTAGTTCTGATGCTACCTTCTGACCTACCTTATCTTTCAAATTGGAAGTCCCTTTATAAATAAAATCAGCTTCCAAAGAGTGACCACATGCTTCATGCACCATTGTTCCTCCAGCTTCTCCCATTAGCACAACAGGCATACGTCCTGTTGGCGCTGGCTTTGCAGTCAACATCATTAAAGCTCTTTCAGAAACTTTATCTGCTACTTCATTAAGATTATATCTTTCCAATAAATCATCGGAGCCAGTAATACCAGGCCCCTCATAAGCTGTCTGAATAATATTACCGTCTTGCGCTACAACCTGCACTATGAAACGAGAATATCTCCTTTGATCATAAACAACTTCGTTTTTAGAATTAACTATAAGAATGTTACTGACGGAGGTTAAATACCTTAAAGTAGATTGAACTATCTTCTCTGAACAAGAACGAATCAGCTCATTACACTTTAAAAATTGAGCAAGAATTTCTTCTCTCTTACTAAATGAAATATTATCTTGTTGAACCATTCCTGCAGGCAGTAAAAGGTTACTTTTTTTACTCAAATTATTACCTATACTCACTGGCATCTGCTTGGCCATCATTCTAATGACTTCAGGACTAAAGTCACTTGAACAAGAACTAAAGGTTTTATCACCATTAAAATATCTTAAATTTAAACCTCTTTCAGAACCACTTTTAAGGGATTTAACATTATTATTTTCAATGGTAAAAGTAAAAAGATCTTCGTCTTGATAATATATATCGGAATATTCACCATTTTTGGAAATTAATACATCTAGAATTTCATTAAGGAAATCTCTGCTAAGCTCTTGCACTTTATACTTGTATTCTTAGTAGTTCCTGATATGCCTCAATTACCTTATTACGAATTTGCATAGTTAATTTTAAAGCCATATTTGCTTCTTCAGTAGCTATCATAACTTCATGCAGCTCTCTATTTCTAAGAACAGTAAAATCATATTGATATTGTGAAGCTTTATTTAAGAGTGAATTGGTATCCTGAATATTATTTTTAAGCATATTTGAAAACATATTATCAGGTTGAACTTTATTATCCGACAAAGGAGAGATGGTCCCTATTGAGTAATTGGTTTTAACTGCTAAATCTTCCATTTTTTCCCCCTTAAATAATTATATGTTTAACTACAGAAAACGCAAGCCTTTCTTGCCAACTTTGTTTCTCTCTTGATCTATTAACTTTCTCACATATGCAGACATAGAAGTTTTGTTCAAATAAGCCTGCAATCTCACAAACTCATATTCTTGACTAGATACTGTTACATTAATAGCAAGTCTTTCTTCTTTCTTATCCATCCATGCCTTCCGAGTTTGTCCTCATTAAACAAAAAGGAAAGCAGACAACCTAGCGGCTATCTGCTCTCGGTTTCCCCAACTCTTGCCCCCCGACAACGTTGTTACATCGTTGCAATATTGTAATTATATAATAATAAATTTACACACCATTGTCAAACAATAGGCTTGCATAACTACATTGCAATATTGCAACACTACAACACTGCAACACCATCAATAGCGTTTTAAGGAAGCTTTCAGCTTAGAATAACAGTGTATATTGTGAGCTATTTTGACCTAAAAAGTCCTGTTATAAACACAAAAAACTGAAAAGAAACGATAAAAGAAAAAACAACATAAGGATTAAGTCCAGGGCTACTAAAAGACATAAACAAAACCGCACCCAATATCGCCATCCTAAAATAAAAATTACCAGTTACATGAAGTGCACTTTTACCTTCAACTAAAGAGCTTAGTCCTTTGACCTGTATCCTAAAATTAATAAAGGCAGCAATGACACCAATAATCGCACTTAATATCCATTCCCTTTTTACAATAAGCAACACAATTATGCCTAAGGAATAAACCAAAAAACCCAATTTCTCAGTCTTTATTACATGTTCACGCAATTCATCCGTCACAACTTCTCTATCTCCTTATAAACCACATAACCGCCGCCAACTACACCAAGCATTAGTCCTACAAATGTAAAAACAAAGGAAGTCCCTAACCATTCATCAAGCTTCTTGCCAACAAAAAGAAAGAACAATACTGAAAAAACAATTGTAAAAACAATCTGATATACAAGCGAGAAAGCACGACCAGAGCTAGATGATTCTTTGTTTTTATCTTCTTTAATTTCCATTTGATAAACTCACCTATTTCTAGTTCTGATTAACTAAACCATTCAAAGAATCTAACATTTTAAGCCTAGTTTGAATTGCTTGAGTATTGGCAGTGTATAAACTTTTGTCTGCTAAGTCTACCATTAACTTATTATAGTCAACGTTAGAAGACTCAAAAGATCCTTGTCTAATATTAAAGTTCTGGGCGGCAAACACTTGTTCTCCATCCTCCAAACTTAAATAAAAAAGAACACTATTGATAGTGCGTAGTTTATTATAATTCTGAACATCAACAACTTTTACCTTCGCGATTACTTCACTATTTAAATTGTAAATATATCCTTTTTCATCAACCTTTACATCAGAAATACCAGGTAAAC